>JAHEKD010000191.1:0-3905 GCA_024638545.1 Gammaproteobacteria bacterium | reverse complement strand
AGCAAATTGCCAAACTTGACGGCGGCAAGGGGTTGTGGACCAGGTTTGTCATAGAGGCTGATACCTATCCCGGCCAGTCTGCGCCTATTAATACTGTCGCTCAGCCGAACTTTTTAGCGGTTCGTGCGGATATCCCGGAAGAGACGGTATACAAAATTACCAAGACGATATTCGAAAACCTGCCCTTTCTGCAGGCCATACATAAAGCAACAAATGCAATGTCGGCGGAAAAAGCGCTGGTTGGGTTACCCGTGCCTCTGCATCCCGGTGCCGCCAAATATTTTCAGGAAGCAGGCATTCAAATTCCTGGTAGTCTACTTGCACAGTAACAGTATTTAAAACGTAGACTGGATACAAAAAACAGTGTCAGGCACCTGTCATACTGACAGGTGCCTGACAGACACAGGGAAAACAAACCATGGCCAGCCCGCATTTCCCAGCAGGCGAACATGATGCCAGCGCAAGTGGTATGATTAAAGGCGTTATGTTCAAAAATACAGATGCAGTGCCACAACACCCTGTCCGCTTTGGTTTTTGGCCCAATGGACATTCAGAGAATCTAACTCTTTCAGCAATAAATCATTTAATGAAAACCCCAGGAAGAATGCGCCATAAAACAACAGTCAATGAATTAAAGTTACTTGCAAATCTAAACTCGGCAGCACATCCTGAGCGATCCCCCTTGAACCTTAGCACTGGCTGTGGTTCGGCGGACGATCGCCCAGCCTGTATCGACGAATCGACCCAAAATTCCAAACCCTGGTGAAATATGCGGGCCAGCGAAGAAATCAATGAGCAATTGAGGGGCCTGGGCAAGTTTGGCTATGTGCTTGCCATAATCATCTCGCTGGGACACATTTATTACAACACGCTGGGCAGTCTGCCGCCCTTAATGCACAATGCGCTTCACTTCGCCGGCTTCAGCATATTGTGTGTGATCATATACCCGCTGTTTAAACGCACATCTGCTTCGAAAGACGCGATCAATATTGGCCTTGGCATCGTTATTGCCATCAGTGCTGTTTATCTGATCCTCATGGAGGACGCAATCTACGCGCGCGGCGTGAAACTGAGTGGAGCTGAATGGGTTGCAGGCACACTCCTGATTGCGGGTGCTATTGAGCTTACTCGCAGGACCACGGGCTGGATAATTCCTTCACTGATACTGATCGCCTTGAGCTATGTCACGATCTGGGGGGCATGGGCAGGCGGGGTATTCAAATTTTCCGGTTTGAGCAGCGAAACAGTCTTGTTTCGCAGTGTTTACGGGGATGATGGCATCTTCGGAAACATCGCCAGTATCTCGTCCACATTTGTGTTTATGTTTATTCTATTTGGGGCATTTCTACTCTGCTCCGGTGCCGGAGAGTTTGTCATTAACCTGGCCAAGGTCATGGCCGGGCGAATCGTCGGCGGACCGGGACTGGTTGCGGTAATTGCCTCCGGCCTGACTGGCACAATTTCAGGTTCTGCAGTAGCAAATACCGCATCAACCGGGGTGATCACGATTCCGTTAATGAAAAAAGCAGGCTTCGATGCAAAATTCGCCGCAGGTGTTGAGGCAGCAGCATCGACCGGCGGGCAGCTGATGCCTCCGATAATGGGGGCTGGTGCCTTTGTAATGGCGAGCTACACGCAAATTCCTTACACCACAATCATTTCCGTCAGCGTATTACCCGCAATTCTTTATTTCCTGACGGTAGCATTTTTCGTGCGTAGCGAGGCACTCAAGCTTGGTTTATCCGCCTCGGATAAGGCACCAATGACACTTTCGCAGGCGATTAAAAATGGTGGCCTGGCGTTTATTATTCCGATCGGAATATTGGTCGGTTTACTAATTTACGGCTTTACACCCACCTATGCAGCGGGGTTTAGTATTATCTCGGTGGTGGTGGCATCGTGGCTGACCCCTAATAAAATGGGATTTAAGTCAATTTGCGATGCGCTGGCGCTTGGCGCTAAAAACATGATAATGACTGCAATTTTGCTATGCGCCGTCGGTCTGATTGTAAACGTCATTGCCATGGCCGGGATTGGCAATACATTCTCACTCATGATAAATGACTGGGCCGGTGGGAATTTATTGGTTGCTATCATTTTGATCGGACTGGCCTCGCTGGTTTTGGGAATGGGCCTGCCGGTAACAGCCTCGTATATAGTTTTAGCCACATTATCAGCGCCGGCGCTGTATACAATGATAAGCGACGGCATGCTGATTAATATACTGGTTTCCGGTGAAATACCCGAAACAGCGAAGACCATGCTTGCACTGGCTAACCCGGATTTCCTGACATCCTCTGTCAACCTTAATGCTGAGCAGGCCAAAACGCTGCTGGCGAGCCTGCCGCTGGAGTTATCGCAGCTCGTCAAAGAGCAGCTCGTCAGCCCTGAGCTTATAACCGGGGCACTGTTATCGGCCCATATGATTATCTTCTGGCTGAGCCAGGACAGTAATGTAACCCCGCCAGTTTGCTTAACGGCGTTTACCGCTGCGGCTATTGCCAAATCGCCGCCCATGGCAACCGGGCTGCAGTCGTGGAAAATAGCAAAAGGACTCTATCTGCTGCCTTTAGTCTTTGCTTATACGCCGTTCCTTTATGGAAGCTTATACGAAAAACTGAGTATATTTGCAATCTCGACCATCGCTATTTACCTGCTGGTCTGGTTGTTTCAGAATATTTTCAGCCGATCTCCGGGGACCGTTAAGACGGGCCGCTAGCCCGCATTTCTCACCGGACTTCGTAGCGAGACGGTTAAGGGATGCGTCCTGTATGGGTTTTACGACCAAAGGCCGGCATTATGTTATCAGCATATGTGCCGGCACAAGGGCCCGCAGGCATCGTTGACACTATGTCGAGAACCCTGACCGAGTAAAATGCCCACAGTGCGTGGCAGGGGACCGTCGCAGTAGTAGGGTGGTGAGAAATGCGGGCTAGTTCCGAAACTTTTCGAGTAAGACACGCCTGTAATGGCCTAATACTGGCCTGTATTTTTGCTCAAGCTGCTCATAGAGAGAAGGTGTTTTATTGGAATGTGGAAATTCAGCCTGCGGTGCCTTTTGATTTAGAAAAGCACTCAACTCTGGCCAGCCATCACCCTGCTCCCAGCATACTTTTAATAGCTTGCCGGGTTTATCGACAAAAAAATCTTCGACTTTGTTATTGTGTGCGCGGTAGTAATCAATATGCGCCTGCCGGTTTTCATCAGGCACTGCATAACCGTAAATAAAGAGCTCGTAATCAACCAGCGGGCCTATCCGTCTGCCGTGTTTGCTCAGGCTTTTAAACCAGGTGTCTGGATCCTTGCGTACAGTCAGAATAAATTTTGCATCTGGATACCATACATACAATTGCTCATGCATTAAGGCCCACGGCCAGTTTTCAAAACTGTCATGCGCATCACAAATTGATTTCAAATAAATCCAGTCTTTTTTTCTGTAGCTATTAAACGCATCCAGATCAAAGCTCATGTGTTTCAGGCCCCACAACTTCATACAGGTTTTGAGCGTACTGGTCCCTGTCTTGTTGAGCCCGATACCAAACACTTTCATCAGCACACTTCCCTATTCCAGGGTTATAAGCTGCGCATGACGCTGATGCCAAAGATAGCGGTAATATCCCGGCTCCCTGGTGAAATCCCTGCCGGTTAGTCGACTCACACAATAATTATTTTGCGGATTAATATTCAATTTATCATCGACAACGTAACTAAAATTTATTGCACACCTGGATAACACCTGCGATTCCCAGCTGTTGGAGTAGTTTCCAAACGGATAGATAAAATGCCCACAGTCAACGGTCAGATTCTTCTCGATCAGTTTTTTGCATTCATTTATATCCGCCTCAAATTCAGCTGCGCTCATATGCGTCACTGAATCATGATACATGGTGTGTGCGGCGATGACG
>JAHEKD010000190.1:4072-5671 GCA_024638545.1 Gammaproteobacteria bacterium | reverse complement strand
AACCTTAAAATTAATTCTAAACTCTGTTCGCTATCGATATCGTAATAAAAATCTGAATTACAAGATCGACCCAAGTATTGTTATCTCGGCTGAAAAGGAGATTAAGATGATGAAAAAAGATCGCAAGAAATATGGAAAATTTATCAGATAATCTTAGAAACGGGATTCGTTGGGGAGAAAGTAAGGGTAAACGCTTGAAGACACAAGCAACGTTAGACAGGCGCAGTGATTAAGTACTCGAGGGCGGCGGCTTGATTTACGTTTAGTCACCACCGATTTTTGGTATTTTGATCTGAAAGCTGCCGGTACGCCTGCAGCCTGTAATAAATCTGTCATCAAAATGAAACAATTTCAGGATATCGGGTCCGGTGAGTCCCGTGCAGGCGTGTATAACATTTAAAGGAGAATTTACAAATGGGAAAGAAAAAACAGAAGTCATTGTCCATGCACTCGGCAATCGAGAAAGGTAAGCTTAAACAGATCAGGGCGATGATAAAAGAAGGTCAAGACGTCAATCAGCCTGATGAAGACGGCACGACGCCGCTGCAGGTGGCGGCAAAAGCCGGGAATATTGATATATTCAATCTTCTTCTAGGTGCCGGCGCGGATGTTGATACGCCGGACAACAAAGGCCGCACCGCACTGACTGAAGCTTCAAAACGCGGCCACAGCAGCATTGTCAAAAAGTTACTGGACTCCGGCGCGGACCCCATAAGGCCCGATGTAAAGGATGCGACACCGTTTCATATGGCCAGCAAAAAAGGCCACAGCAGGATTGTGCAGATGTTGTTTGATGCCGGTGCGGATAAATTATTGTCAAAAGCCAATTACAAGGGCTACACGCCTTTGCATGAAGCGGCACGTAAAGGTAAAACCAAACTGGCACTACGCTATGTTGAAATGGGTGCGGACATTAATGCGCCGGATATCCACGGCAACCGTCCAGCAATCCTGGCACATGCATTCGGCTACCCCAAACTGGCCAATAAGCTTGGCCCGCTAAACCAGGCAGAACTCGCCGAGTCGCAGAAAATTCAGAATATCGAAACTATTAAAGAAGGCGCAAAACAAATTGCCATTGGCAAAGCCGCCCAAGAGAATCGCCTCGCGACCAAGGCGGAAACCAAGAGTGCTTCCAAGGCCGCGCTGGACTTCTATCTGGAAAATCTGAATAGCGGAAAATCATTTGAGGAATTAAAGTCTCAGGCCCATCAAGCCGCCTCTGATTTACTTGCTGCACAGGTTTAACATAAGGTAGACCTATGTCCTGACTGTAGTCATTAGCAAACAGATATTCTGATGTCGAGCAAGCTCGACTGGGGGGGTAGTAGCTTATCTATCAATGCTATATCGCTGTACTTATATTGATGACTCAGATTGTAGGCGCAGGCAACACCTGCAATACCTGCGCCGCAAATCGTTATTCCGGGTTTTTTTATGGTCAAGTTCTCAGTTTATTATTTTTTATAATGACAATTAGAATTCATTTACAGTTTACATCTATAATACTGGTAATTTTCAAAAGAGAAATGTATTGATATCATCTGGGAAACTCGTTTTACGGCGGGTAAATATCATCATTACAATTATCAAGATGGC
>JAHEKD010000190.1:0-4062 GCA_024638545.1 Gammaproteobacteria bacterium | reverse complement strand
AATGACAAATAATTTTCCTCTAAGACGGCAAGATGGCGAGCAACTGGATGGCGAAAGTAATTTAATTACGCTTGACGTGTGCTATGAAATTCGAGGCTGTGAGCTTGAGTCATGCATGAGAAAAATAAAAACTAATTACGGCTCGGATGTCAGGCTACTGCCGTTGTCAGGCAAATCTGCCGGGGGCGGTGTTTTCCAAATGCCGGCGCCGGACGGTGATACAATAGTAGGCCTGCATATTGCTGCGACACCGGTGCCTAAAGTTCGTCTGGCATCCGGGGTCGATATCAAAAAATTAAACCTTGACGAGATTGTTATAGACAAAACCAACGAAGCTGTCTATGCCGGGGCAGCAATTACACTGCAACAGCTTAATCAGGCACTTGCAGATGGATTAGGGCCACAATACGCGGTTTTAGGTGCAGACCTGACGAGCTATACCTATGCCCAGGTTGGCGCAACCTTCATGACAGGCGGTATGGGACCGCAACGTCGTTACTTCAGCGATAGTGTGGTTGAGATTGCGCTTCACGATGGCAGTAGAATTATTCGCATAAGCGGTGACGAGCTGCTCGATTACGCCGGCACGTGTGGATGGACAGGCCTGGTCAGTGCAGTCAAATGCAGTTACCGGCAACTGCCTGCCGGGGAATTTGCATTCGCTTTACCTGTTCGAAATTCGCCCGAGAATATCGCCACTGTTTTAAATCATTTTTCCGGATTCGTTTACCTGGAAAATAGTGAGTCGGGAAAGGTCACGCCACGAACGAGTGCCGCAAGCCTGATCCTTGGACTGGAACACATCACGGTTGATGCGATGCAGCCTCTTTTAAATACACAGCAAGATACAGCTTCGATCAAAATTGCCAGGGAAATCGTAGATAAATGTAGATCAGCAAAAGCTGACGGTATGATATTTGTTTATGGGCGTAGTGAATTGCCCATTGACGAGGTGATCGGGGAGTTTGTCGATGATGTTGCATTGACCGATCTGACCATTGCCGGCATTGATCTGGATTACACCTATTATTTTCCTGATCTTAACCTGATGCGCGACTTACGTGAATCAGTTTCATATGCAGCCAGAATCCAGGAACCCAGGGGACGCTATTCGTACAAGGGGCATACCGATGCGAATATTCAGATAAATCCAGCGGTATTGGAGGCATGCGTGAAAGATATCTGGCAGGTTTATCTGGACTATATTAAATCCGTGCAGGACTATTTTAGTGCTGAGCCTTCAATCAAGGCCGAGATCCTGATCTATGGCCATCTTAATCCGGCTGGATTTGATCCGCATAACCGAATCACGCTAGCCACGAAAAACAAATCATCATTTGAAGCTGCTGTTAACGCATTAGATGAATTAAGGAACAGGTTGATACGTGAATTAGCCGATATTTGTGAATCCAGCGGATCAATTTTTACGGGGGGTGAAAAAGGCGCTGGTTCAGATCATGAACTACTGCTGGCGTTTGATACACCACAGGCAGCACCCCGGGCACTGTCAGCGAAGTACCTGCGCCAGAAAACGGCTATACAAAACGCATCATCCTGTTTTAACTGGCGGGCTTTTTCGCCCTATAAATAATCAGCGGTGCGGGCTAGGTCTGTCGTCATGCTTATTTTTCTTCAAACGATGTTATCGTTTTATACAGATCAGGTAAATACCGCTTCATAACGCATGCCCTGTTGATCGGGTCCGATGGGAACAAGAAATATCTCCAGTTGCCCCAGCTGTGCGTGTTCCAAGATATAGATGCTCTGTAGCGGCACCTCCGAATTTTGACCTCGGAAGATTAATGAAAATGCACTGCGCTGGTTTTCAGCACTCTTTGCGCTTAAGGCTTTGACTTCCACTAACTCGATTGAGTGTGCCTTGGCGCCATTTGAGACTATGCTAAACTCGGTGTTTAATAAAGGTTGAAAATCAGCCTGTTTTAACTCATTTAGCACCGCTTTCTTGGTCATCGTACCACTCCATTAAATGATAAATTCCGTTTGTATCAATTTGCTTAAATCCGAGCCGCCGGTATAAACGCATCGCCGGATTATTCACCTCAACATGTATGCGCACTGCTTTAGACAACGTCCGGGCTTTATTCAGCACCTGATTAATCAGCTCACTGCCAATGCCATTGCCCCGGATTTCCGGCAGCAGTGCGATATCAATCAGACGTATCTCATCATCCCGCTGATCCACATATATTCGACCGATGGGCCTGCCGTTGGATACAATTAAATCAAATTTCGCGTTGGGGAACTGTTGATGGTAAAACTGATGCTGGGCTTTAAACTGTTGATCCAGAAATGACTGCTTTTCTGTTTCGCTCCAGGGAACCTGGGATAACTCCTCAGTCCGCGTACTGGCGTAAAGCAGACCCAAAAAGGTCAGGTCGGTTTCACAGGCGGGCCTGCGATTAACTCCTGATGATGCATCCATCGTATCTTGCACCGTGAGACTCAATGATGAGGTTCAGATTGCACAATAAAGGCATGAGACAAGGCTACACGGTCAATGAACTCAACTCAGCGCATTGCTGAGCAGAGTTCCTGCCCCAGTTGATTTGGGCATAGGTTTCATACTATGACCTTGAAGGATATAGTCCCTGCAGTGCAATGATGTAGTTCATCGTCAGGTATGGCTGTTGATTATTATGTGATTGAGAGCCACCGCTTTGGCCTACAGCATCCTGAGCCATGTTGCTGGTGCTCGAACTTCCGGCTGCGAACGTTGTTTCGCCTGCATCGCCAAAGGTAACAGTAGCATCCGGTGATTCGTTTCGCGCTCGTCTGTCAGAAGCGCGCTGTGTGTGCGTATGTGAAGCCATCTGCGTATCAGTTAGCGCCACGGTACCGTAACCGTTTTTCTGACCGAGCCGTCTTTCAGTTAGTCCTGGGCCACGTCCCGGATGCATGGGAGCGCGTCCCTGTAAGTTAGGCAATGCGGTGGTCGTTCGTCCATCACCGCCAAAAGTGGTTCCGATTATGGAAAACAAGGCTGTATTCTGCGCAATGGGTAACAGCTGTCCGTCACAAAATGCCCAATTACGCGGGGCAAAGTTTCCAGCAAATATTTTTATTTCTGCAATGAATGGTTCTGACATAATTTTCTCCTTCTAATGACGAGATGGATAAATGCCGATGAGTGCGATAATGAAATTAATGCATATACAGGGCATGAGATTTGTATGTGAGTCGCTGCCTCCCGAGTTTCCTACGGCGCTGCTGGCCATATTAACCGACGCTGCATCCTCAACATAGGTTGGGTCACCGGTTCGACCGGCAACCACGTTATTGGCTGCCGTGTTCTGATCCCCCGTTTGCGAACTGCCGTTATAGTCGTGAGTGTGAGCGGGAATTTCATTAAGGGTCAAAGTCACATTTTCTGAACCGGCTTTAACGCCGAGGTTTCTTGGTGTTAACCCTGGTCCACTGCCGGCATGAATGGGTATTCGACCACGCATGTCCGGCAGACCAAAGGTGGTTCGACCATCGCCCCCATAGATGGTGCCCAACAGGCTGAATAATGCATCATTTTGAGAAACTGCCAATAATTGGCCATCACACAATGCCCAGCCGCGAGGCGCAAAGTTTCCGGCGAACATCCTAATTTCCCCTACAAATGGTTCTGACATGATAGTACCCTCCTTAATTTCTACTTGGGAAAAGCCCTTGCAGGGCGATACAAAAGTTAACGGCCAGATAGGGTTGCATATTCTCATGTGGCTGACCGCCACCCGCAGATGCTAAACTGTCCGGGCGCATGCTGGTCAGGCTGTCTGGTGCTTTATACAATCCAGCTGTAGTTGCCGGCAAATTGCCAGAAGGATCTGTTGAGGATGCCTCCACCGCAGTACCGTGAGCGCTGTGAGTGTGTTGAGGAATTTCATTTACACTCAAAGTATGCGTTTCCTCGCCTCCTTTTTCGCCAAGGGTAAAATTGGTGCCGCTGCCGGAGTCTCCTTTATGCACAGGTGTCCGGCCCCGCAAGTCAGGCAGGGCAAATGTGGTCCTACCGTCACCACCGTAAGTGGTGCCCAGCAATGAATACAGCGACTG
>JAHEKD010000189.1 GCA_024638545.1 Gammaproteobacteria bacterium | reverse complement strand
AGCAGTGACAGCCGTGTGCGATCGCGTTTATATATTTTTCACCAACAGCGTGGAAAGGATTACCCTCAAATGTTTTAACGTCAACAGCGACTCCAACCTGGGGATAAGCCCTGCTCATATCACTCTCTCAGTCATGGAAATAGACTCATAGTTTAACAACGTCACTGAATCTAAACACCGGCAGCATCGCGAAGGCCATACCACCAGGAACCCATTGCAGAATAAGGGACACGGAACATTCGCCCACCCGGGAATGGTGTCCACGGCAGTTTTGCAAAAACGTCGAATCGAGACGTGTTACCGTCAATCGCTTCGGATAATATCCGCCCAAACAAATGAGAGCCGGTAACACCATGGCCGCTATAGCCGTGGGCAAAATAGACATTATCTTCAAGCTTGCCCAGTTGCGGCAAGCGGGAAAATGACAGAGCAAAATTACCGCTCCATGCATAGTCAATTTTGATGCCTGTTATTTGAGGGTAGACTTTTTCCATATTAGGGCGTAGTTTTGCCACAATATCTTTAGGATCGGTGCCACCGTAAACCGTGCCACCACCAAACAGGAGCCGTTTATCCGCTGACAACCTGAAGTAGTCTAGAATGTAACGAACATCTTCGACACATAAGTCTGTCGGTAATAGCTCGCTTGCCAAATCATCACCCAGAGGCTGGGTTGCAATTATCTGGGTGGATACCGGCATTACCCTGGCAGTGAGCTTTGGCACTACTTTTCCTAAGTAAGCATTACCACATAACACAACTTTATTGCAATGCACCTCGCCTGAATCAGTTTTTACCACAGTTCCACCTGTTTGCCTGTGCAATGACACCATCATCGTATGCTCATAAATAGTGCCGCCATTTTTCTCAATCGCTGCCGCTTCTCCAAGGGCCAGATTCAGCGGGTGCAAATGCGCACCAGAGTGATCAATCATGCCGCCCAGATAAATATCTGTGCCCACGTGTTTGCGCATGGCATTTTTGTCCAACAACTCATGATCGTCCATGCCGTATGTGCGCCATAATTTTTGCTTGGCCTCAAGCACTTTCATGTGCCTGGTGTTAAAGGCTGCAAAAAGATTTCCTGGCATATGGTCACACGCGATATCATATTTACTAATATTTGCTGCAATAATTCTTGCACCTTCCTGCACCATGGGGCCAATATAGCCGGCGATCTCTTTTCCGTATCGACGTTCAATCGTACCCAGACTTGCATTCAGGCCATTGACAATTTGACCACCGTTACGGCCGGATGCGCCCCAGCCCACTTTCGCGCCCTCAATCACAGCAACTTTGTAGCCGTTTTCAACCAAATGAAGCGCAGTTGAAAGTCCGCTGTAACCGGCACCGACAACGCATATATCCGTATCGACAGAACCCTGCAATGCCGGTCTTGCCGGCGCCGTTGCACTTGCAGCGTAATAGCTGCCAGGGTAGTGTCCGTCTCCGGCATAATGATTTGTTTTGTTACTCATCATACTGTCTTAAAGATAACTGTTATGTTCAAAATCAGGACTGCTGCCTGTCACATCCTCACCCCATTTGTCAACGTCCACTGATGACAGCGGCGTGCACATGCCACCAGTGATCATTTTCTTAATCTGGGAGTGTGGTATACGCTTGCCCCTAAAAATACCGTCTAAATCACGGACTACAGCACGGCAACTGTCACAGTGCATGATATTTTATCTTTACTTATTATGATAAAATTAATCATAATGTGATAACATTTCATTAATTGTGATGCCATTTAAATATTTTGTCAAGTTGATGCAAGCGCATCCAGAAAATAGCTTTTTACTACGTTTATGGTTGATCCGATATTCCATTTGAATGATTTACCCACGCCTGCCGGTATTGAGAACTTAACCACGCAGCAGCAAACCTACCAGCGCTTACGCTACGCTCTGATGACCGGCAGCATACCGCCCGGCACCTCACTCACTATCAGGGGCATTGCCCAGGCGCTGAATGTAAGCCCGACGCCCGCACGTGAAGCCTTGAAAAAGCTTTGTGCTGAGGGTGCGCTGACTGAGCTGGATAATCGCCGTATCATTACTCCAATAATGGATATTGCACGATTTGATGAACTGATAGCCCTGCGAATACTGCTTGAATGCCATGCTGCCAAATCGGCGACGAAATATATCAGTGAGCGCCTGATCGACGATCTTGACGAGATAGACCGGCGCATGGATCTGGCACTTAAGGGCGACAATCATGAGAATATTGTTGTTTTAAATCAGCTATTTCATTCCGGTCTTTACAGGGCCAATCCCCATCAGGTACATATGCCGTTAATTGAAAGCATATGGCTACAGCTGGGACCCTATACTCGTGTCGCCTTGAACAAGCTCAGCGATATTTACCTGGTAGACCGTCACAAGCAAATCATCAAGGCGTTGCGAAACAGAAACAGTGCCGCACTGTTGAACGCTATAGAGAAGGACATTAGTGAAGGTATTGGACAAATGGGACGGGATTACCTGAACGCATCCAGGTCGCCTGATTAAGAATTATTTATTGCGGTTATTACATCCGGCCCTTCTCGTTCCGATGTACATACTTCGGACAAGTCAATGCAGCCTGCATTGATTGTGCAGAAATTGGCTGGTTGGTCCCTATTTTCTGCTATCAGTCAGACAAAACTCACCTCAATTAATGTCCAGAGGCTCAAACAACCGCGCATTTCAAGCTGTTTCTTAATTACGATATCATTTATGATTAGAAACAGGGGAGATAATCTTTACAATAATAATTTCAAAGCTGTTGCCTCTGATTCAAATCAAGAATTACATCATGAGGAGAACAAGCGTGGAAACAGTCAGGAAACCCTATATCTGGGAATCACTCATTTCTTTATTGTCGCTGGTAGTTGGGATCTCGTTATCGATTGTCAAATTTGGCAGCGAACCCCACATTGCCATGTTGCTGGGCGTGCTGGTTGCATCAGTTGTTGCCTGGCGCTGCGGCTATAAATGGAAAACTATTCAGGACGCCATGATCAAGGGGATCACCAATGCACTGCCGGCAATAATTATACTGGTTATCATCGGCACATTGATAGGCATCTGGATTGCAACCGGTGTAGTACCCACGCTACTCTATTATGGTTTAAAAATACTCAGTCCGAGTATTTTTCTACCCGCCACGCTCATTATCTGCTCCATCACCTCGCTGGCTACCGGCACCTCCTGGGGAACGACCGGTACAATCGGTGTGGCACTTATCGGTATTGGCAGCGGACTGGACTTCCCCTTGCCGATTGTAGCGGGTGCTGTATTATCCGGTGCCTACTTTGGTGACAAAATGTCGCCGTTATCAGATACGACAAACATGGCACCCGCCATGGTGGGCACGGATTTATATACACATATTAAACACATGTTTTATACCACCGGCGTTGCCTTCGCACTCACCTTGATCATCGAAATCGTGCTGGGCCTCAAATACGGCGGTGGTGAGGGCAATCTCGAACAGGTTGAGCAAATATTAGCGACCCTCAACGGTACCTTCTGGATCAATCCACTGATGTTGATTCCTGTGATTTTAGTTATCGTAGTCTCATATAAAAAAGTACCTGCCATTCCAGGCATTACTGCAGGTGTAATTGCCGCAGCCATAATGGGCATGGCGCTGCAGGGCTACAGTTTCAAAGATCTGATTGATATTGCATATGGCGGCTATGCAAGCGAAACAGGCCTTGCAGCCGTGGATGACTTGTTATCCACGGGTGGCATGGAATCGATGATGTATACCATATCAATCGTCATCGCCGCGATGATGTTTGGTGGCGTAATGGAACACACTAACCAGCTTAAAGTGATCGTCGACCGCATACTGGAATGGGCAACTTCTCAAGGCTCCCTGTTCGCCTCAACGGTGGGCACCGCACTGGTTTCAAACATGGTCTTGTGCGATCAGTATATGTCAATCGTGATGAGCGCGAGAATGTATGCGCAGGCTTTTCGTGAGCGCGGCCTGCACCCGAAAAACCTGTCCCGGGCCGTCGAGGACTCGGCCACGGTAACAGCCAATCTGGTGCCATGGAATTCTGGTGGTGCATACCAGGCTGCAACTTTAGGTGTAGCGAAACTGGCTTACCTGCCGTTCGCTTTTTTCTGCTGGTTGTCACCTATCGTGACGTTAATCTACGGTGTATTCAATATCACCATTCAAAAAATTGAAGATGACCCGGAGACCGTGCTCGACTTCATGAGTGAGGAGCAGGCGGCTGCGAGTCTGAAAGCTTCAGAACAGGCAGGTTGATTGTTTATATAGCTTTAGCCGATTCATCCCCGGTGGATACTTGTGACACCCCTACTGTCTGGGTGGTATTAAACACGCATTACTTGACTTGCAGTATCGGCGGCAACCTCAAATCAAGTGAACGATCTAATCCGGCAACTTGACGGGCTGGAGTTCCTGGAAACGGTCACCCGGGCCGGGGTTTTCCTTTTGAGTGCGGCCGCCGAGCTGATGATTAATGCCCCACACTGCATTTAGCGATGACTGCACTGCCCCCTCTACCCATCCGGGAATCCAGCCGACGTCATCACCCGCAACGAAAATACCGCGCTGCTCTTTTGGCATATTTTCCTGCATAAAATGACAATACATTTCACGGTTATAGCGATAGTGCCCCGGTAATGCACCTTTGAACGCGCCAAGAAAGTGAGGATCGTCTTCCCAGGAAACAGTAATCGGATCACCAATAATGTGTTTTTCTATTTGTGTGTGCGGATAAATTTTCTTTAGAGAACTCAGGGCCAGCTCAACACGTTTATCAACAGGAAGCGGCAGCATCTTCATTGCATCACCCATCCACGAGTAGGTTAAACAAATTACGCCCGGCTTGTCGTCTCCCAAATCAAAAAAGTAGGTGCCACGCGTTAGCCTGTCGGTTAATGTCATGCTCATTTTATCCCGGCCGGTAGCAGGATCCTTTTCCTTCCAGAATGGTCTATCAACCATGACGAAAGTTTTTGCCGACTGCATATACCGGGTTCTGTCCATGGCCATCCACATTTTTGGAGAAAACATGCTCTCATCGCAATCAATATTCGTCGTTACCGCCCAGCTTTGACAGGTAATAAGTACAGCCTCGTATTCACGTGCATCGCCCCATTTATCCACTACCCTGAATTTATTTTGATCGCATCGCTCGATTTTCTTGACGCCGGGTCTCGGTGCGCCTCGGTGCAGGCTGTCGAGCGATGTGCCCTGCGGCCAGTACGGCATGTTATCTAGCCGGTCTTTCCACATCCGGCGTGGAACCTGCTCAACACCACCGACAATAAAACTCTGATTCTCCTCGCAATCCGTATACACCACTCTTAATATTTCCAGCATTGTATTTGGGAAATCAGTATCCCAGCAACCGGTGCCAAAACCCACCTGACCGAATGCTTCAAGATGCCGAAAAGTACGTCTCTTAAATGCTTCGGAAGTCGCAATAAAACCATAAAAACTGCGATCATCCCATATCGGTACTAATTCATTCCAGATCTGTTTAATAGATTGCACATCGCGGCGCCTTATAGCATCCTGCATTGCAGTTAAATGGGCGTCCGATTCCAGCGCTTCATTCCAGGCTTGTTCGACTTCCTTTAACAAAGGCGGCAACTGATCTGCGGCAGTCACATAGACCGGATTGGATTCCAGATCAATCACGGTACTCGGTGTTGCCGCCGCCAGTGGATTTGGAAATGGCCTGGTTT
>JAHEKD010000188.1 GCA_024638545.1 Gammaproteobacteria bacterium | reverse complement strand
AGGTATCAAAGTAGAACCCGGAAAGATTATTTGGGGATTTGATACCCGCATGTTCAAACCAGTTCTGCCAGCCCGACTGGTGTCCCAGGGTATGTAATAACCTGCACCCGAGCAGGTCCACAGGTTGTTTGACTTTAATTTGTGCCAGAAAACCACGAGCAGCAATCGGCGCCAGCGTTTCATCCGTTAACTTTTTTGCAGAAATATCCGGCCAGTCTCCGTTGCCGTAGCGTATTTCCAGATCGGCACCCTCCTGATCGCCATAGTCCCACCACACAGAATTGGTAATTCGCAAATCTATACCGGGAAACTGGCGGGTAAAATCGCCAACATGCACGGGGAGCCATAGTGTCGAAAATGAAATGTTACATTTCAAAGTAATGCGCCTGGGACTGTTTACACCAAAAATATCGTTTGTACCGCGCCGGATGTTGTCAAATGATTTGCGTATGACTTCAAGGTAGGCGCGACCCGCATCAGTCAACTCGAGCCCGCGACGATGACGTTGAAACAGCTGCTCATGTAAATGGCTTTCCAGCAATCTGACCTGCTGGCTGATTGCTGACTGGGTGACATTCAGCTCATTGGCGGCATGAGTGAAGCTGAGGTGCCGTGCTGCTGCTTCAAACGCTCGCAGCCAGTTTGGCGGAGGGAGGCGATCCTGAACCGACATTATGAACGAACCTGCTAGTAGATTTACTAAAGTTTAAACGTAGAAATAATTGTTTGCCATGATAAATTATAGGTATATATTATGCTGATATATCACAATTACAGAGGTAACAAATTGGAAACTGTAAGCTTTATCAATATGGCAGACGGCACCAGGGAGGAGTATGAATTTCTCGAGGAACTGGAGAAAAAATACAATGCAGATCTCGCTCAACGACTGATTGAATCGCTTGAGAAGCTTGAGAACAGCCTGAGCGGTTACCGCGTTTCCCGTCTTGAACATTCACTGCAGTCTGCTACGCGTGCACATCGCAATAGTGAAGATACCGAGATGGTCGTGGCTGCATTACTGCATGACATTGGTGATGACCTCGCGCCCTATTCGCACAGCGAAATGGCCGCAGCGGTGCTTCGGCCATTTGTGAGTGAGAAAACTTACTGGCTCATAAAACATCACGGTATTTTCCAGATGTACTATTATGCCCACCATCTCGGTGGCGATAGAAATGCCAGGGACAGGTTTAAGGACCATCCTTATTACCAGGCTGCGGTTGATTTTTGTGAAAATTACGATCAAAACTGTTTCGATCCGGACTACGACTCGCTGCCGCTGGAATTCTTCAAGCCCATACTGCATGCGTTTTTTTCAAAACCACCCAGATTTCAACACTAATTCCAGTGCTTGATCATGTCGCAGGGATAACAAAACCAAAGGCCTCCCATGCGTAACCCATACAGGACGCATCCTTTAACCGTCTCGCGACGTAGCCCGGTGAGAAACTGCTAGGACGTTTTTACACTACTCAGGAATGGACGATTTCGAGGAATATCAAAAAATAGCGGTTCTATCCTGTAACAGAAAGTCTGAATATTAAGCAGATGGCATAGCTGCACGCTTGCTGCGAACTGTATAATCCAGCTTTTTCCTTACTGCGGCAACACGTCAATTTATGGAAACCATTGAATCAATAGTTCTGGGCATAGTTCAGGGTTTAACTGAATTCCTGCCGGTATCGAGTTCGGGTCACCTGGTGCTGGCGCAAGCGCTGCTGGGTACCGAACCTGGTGGCGGCATTGTTTTTGAAGTCGCTGTACATCTCGCGACACTGGCTGCAATTTTACTGTTTTACAGACAACGGGTAACGACCTTACTTGTCGATGGATTGGTTGGTGACAGGGATGCCTGGCGATATATCATGAAATTAGCGCTGGCCACCGTGCCTGCCGTTTGTGTTGCCTTGTTTGCACGCGACTGGATAGAGCGCCAGTTCGAATCCTTAACGGTGGTTGCAATCTGCCTGATCATCACTGGATTCGTGATATGGAGCACACGCTACACTCAGGGCAAAGGCAGTATCACGGAACCCAACTGGCTGGCCGCATTGATGATCGGCTGTGTCCAGGCGGCCGCAATTTTGCCAGGCATATCGCGCAGCGGGTCCACTGTCGCTATCGGCCTGGCCCTGGGTTTGGCCTACCTTGCCGCAGCTGAGTTTTCATTTCTGCTGGGTGCAGTTGCAATGGCGGGTGCCGGAATATTACTCATACCGGATTTAACATCGGTTTCTGCGGCGGATTTAAATGCAATAATGTTTGGTGGCGGTGCCGCTCTTATCAGCGGTCTGCTGGCATTATGGTCGTTTGTGTGGCTGTTAAAAAACCAACGTCTGTATCTATTTGCCGTTTATGTATGGATGCTGGGTGCAGTAACGCTGTTCTTAACCTGAATATAGTATCCAGTCGATCGGCGCCACCTCTGCCGTAAAGTACGGGCACTTAACAAAAAATTCATTTTTCAAAGGCATGGTTTAATATTTTGTGCTGTATAGTAGATGCCTAGCAAATTCCTGTCACTCCTATGCCGGAAAATAATTCAGTAAATCTTCTGTCAAAGTTAATCTCGTTTGATTCTACCAGCTGCAGGTCCAATCTTGAACTTATCAACTTTATTGCAAATTATCTTGATGATTACGGCATACAGTCCGAACTTGTTTTTGATTCCACAGCTCAAAAAGCAAATCTGTTCGCCACAGTCGCAGGCCCGCAGGATCTGCCTGGATTAGTGCTGTCAGGACATACCGATGTTGTGCCAGTAACAGACCAGCCCTGGACAAGACCTCCGTTTGAATTAACGATAGAAGACAAACTGCTCTACGGTCGCGGCAGCACAGACATGAAAGGATTTATTGCAGTATGCCTGGCGCTGACTCGTGACATCCAGCACGCAAAATTAAAACAGCCCGTGCATTTTGCATTTTCCTACGACGAAGAGGTCGGGTGTATAGGTGTGAGAACTTTACTTGATGAACTCAAACAAAGAGAGATTATACCCAGGGCCTGTATCGTAGGTGAACCAACATCAATGCAGACTATTCGTGCCCACAAAGGCAAAATCAGCCAGCGTTGTCATGTACATGGTCATGCTTGCCACTCAAGTCGAACTGATGAAGGCCTGAATGCGGTTGAGTATGCGGCGCAGATCATCAGCTACCTGCATGAATTAAGTTTGCGCATCGAGGAAAACGGACCGTTTGATGAAGAATTCACGCCGTCATACACAAGTGTTCATACCGGGCCTGTTCACGGCGGCACTGTCTTAAATATCGTACCTGAATACTGTACCTTTGATTTTGAATTTCGAAATATTCCTCAACATGATGCCCGGCTGTTGTTGAGTGAAGTTAAAGACTATGCAGACAAGTCACTACTGCCCAGGATGAGAAAGAAAAATCTGAAAGCCCGTGTAGAATTTGAATCTTTATCCGAAATACCGGCATTTAACGCCGAGAGTGACAATTCACTCACTCGCTTGTGCCTGTCGCTCAGCCCGCAGGATACAGCAGGCAAAATCAGCTTCGGCACTGAGGCCGGACTTTTTCAGCGTTTAGGTATGCAGTCAATTGTCTGCGGGCCGGGTGATATCGACCAGGCACACAAGCCTGACGAATATATAGACGTGAATCAACTTCGGGCATGTGAAGGTTTCCTTGGGAAACTGATTGATGTTGCGACTCAGGAGATTATCTAGACAGCCCGCATTTCTCACCACCCTACTGCTGCGACGGTCCCTTGCCACGCCCTGTGGGCATTTTACTCGGTCAGGGTCCTCGACATCGTGTCAACGATGCCTGCGGGCCCTTGTGCCGGCACATATGCTGATAACATAATGCCGGCCTTTGGTCATAAAACCCATACAGGCCGCATCCTTTAACCGTCTCGCTACGAAGTCCGGTGAGAAATGCGGGCTGGTTCATTAATGTTTAATCTTTGATTTATCGCTCGTTCAGTAACACTATCTATAATCATGCATTATGATTCACATGGTCTGACCACGATGCCAACATGCTTCTCCAGCCAATTGCTTAAACAGGAAATTTCCTGATGGACTCAAAGACAGGCAGAAAACATTTAATTGGTCTGTTAGCGGCGGCGTTGTGCGCAGCAGTGGTAACTACCTTTTCACATGCCCAGACAGCAACGGCTGAACAAACCGGTTCGGCGTCTGCACAGACCGCGGATATAAATCCCTCTGACAATGTCGAAGCGCCAACGGAAGAAGCAGGCGCCGAAAGCAGCCCGCAGGTCAGTCCATCCAGTGATTCGCAACCCCCGGAAAGCAAAACTGTCCGTGATCAGGTAGGTGTATTCAATATTGACGTACTTGTAGAGCGCATGAAGCAGACTGATGCAATTGGTGTCATCTCCAAATTGTCGCTAAAAAATAAGGTTGACGACTTGCTTGAGCAGGCTAACAAAATAAAGACAGCGGAACCGGATACGGATTTCTCTCAGGCCAAGTTAGAATTACGCGAAAATTTTGAAGGATTAATTTTAAAAACAGTTGCCTTGCTGAATAAAGGCGAAGACTTTGCCCTTGCAGAAGATATTTATCTTGCACGTGAAGAATTATGGAAATCAATCATGGAGAACAAAGCATGAATCGATTAATTGCAATAACTGTAGGACTGCTAGCCAGTGTAAATATAATGGCCGTTACACCGGCTGAAGACATCGCCGCAACGATCAATTTGAACGGCTATGCCTGTGGTAACAAAGCCAGCAATATCAAAGAGACAACTGACGCCAACGGTAATAAAACGATAACCGCAAGTTGTCCTGATGGAAGGAAATACACAATAAAAATCACCAATAAAGGCAGGGTTAGCGTAAAGCCAATGTGAACATTTCTACAGCCATATATAAATTTAGCCGCGGCTCAATGGAGCGTCATATCGGCAGCCAAAATTCAGGTGATTGATTGATAGCCAACAGATTGCACCTTGATAATACCGGGATGAACACCGAAGTGTTTAATCGATGGCACAAATAAAATATATGTATCTACCGAAAATTTACCGTCTTGCATTACAGCTGCCCCGGTGAGTCGGGTAATAAAACTCCCAAATGATTCATGCACTGGGCTACTTCATGCTGGCGCAGTTAAATTGACGCCTAGGCAGTGACTTATTGCGTAACCATTTTTTTACACAGGCTCGTTCTTTAGTTAAGTGAAAACAAAGGTTAGAATGACTTTTCATAAAACCTGGTGAGACAAGTACGGGATTTTCTGATTAACAGCACTCAAAACAGCACTGCTGTTGATAATCCGCACTGCAGTCATTGATCAGGTGTGAATCAAAACTATCTTTTTCCATAATCGACGAAATGATTTTCATGAAACCATCGAATCAATGAATACACTCAGAAAACAGTGGTTCAGTATCTCAATTATATTCTGCATCATAATCGCCTATGTTTTTTCAAATTCAGGATTAATGCTTGACGAACCTTTATCAGTATATTTAAAAAATATTTTTATTTTTTCTATTTTTTTACTGAGCGGGCTCACGATTGAGACCTTAAAGTTGCTTGACTCGATTAAACAATGGCAGGCCCATCTATATATACAGACAACTTCATTTATTTTGTTTCCAGTGATTATCGTAAGTTACGGGTATATTCTGAATCTCGGCAACAGTATTAGCCCGATATATATAGGATTTATGGTTTTGGCGTGTATTCCAACCACGATCTCGAGTTGTGTAGTATTTACGGGCATCGCAGGG
>JAHEKD010000187.1 GCA_024638545.1 Gammaproteobacteria bacterium | reverse complement strand
AAAGAAACGTTTCAGCATATGTCTAAATTATCAAAGGGCGCATATTGCGCTTTTGATGTGGGCAGTGCTGATCAGCTTAAGGCGCTGCTCAGTGCTGTTGCGGTCTATGCTGCAGCAGGCCATGCGGCATATCTTGACTATGCCAGGCAACACAAAATCGCCGGTTTGCTGGAGAAATAGTATTGGATGAAATCTGTAAGGCACAAGATCAGTTTCGAGGTCAGTCGATCAATACGGTTTTTCATGATCTGTCTGGTTTGTGGCAATATTCGTATGTGATTACTAATTAGTCGTTCATTCATGTTTCGAACCCTGGTAGCAGTTGCAATTATTGCCGGCTTGTGGTGGTTTTTAAATCGCTCCGGCCGGGTCTCAAAAGCACAGCAAAAACAGATGTTGATCAAGTTTTTTCTGTATCTGCTTGCAGCTGCACTGCTGTTTATGGTGCTGACCGGCAGGGCGCACTGGTTATTTGCTATCATAGGTGCAGCAATACCCTGGTTACAGCGTTTTGCCGTTTTGAGACAGCTCTGGAATTCATTTAAGCGCCCCGTAAGAGACTCACCCTCCGCTCAGGGCCGGTCAACCGTTACAAGTGAATACCTTCAGATGCATCTTGACCATGCGTCAGCTGAGATGGACGGTACTATCGTAAAAGGGCGGTATCAGGGATCCAGATTATCGGAGCTGAGTCTCGAGCAGCTGCAACAATTATGGCCGCAATACGCGTCAGATTCTGATTCCTTAAATTTACTGCAGGCCTATCTGGAATTTCGTTTTCCAGATCAGTGGCGTGATGGTGTCTCATCAGATCAGGGACACCAGGCCCGCTCCAGTGGTATTGAAATGACCAGGCAGGAAGCGTTGTCAATTCTTGGTCTGGAAGAGGGTGCGAATAAAGCTGACATTATTCAAGCGCACAAGCGACTGATGCAAAGACTTCATCCTGATACCGGGGGTTCAGAGTATCTTGCAAGTAAAATTAATCAGGCAAAGTCATTTTTATTAAAATGATTTCCGGAACATAAACAGCAGCGGTGCCCAGGGAAAAAGGTAAGAAAATCTGCGCCAGACCAGGTGCTTATTCATTCACTCTTGTTTTACTTCAATCATGATGGACTTTTACACAATGCCGCCTGCCATCATGTAAAACGTAGGCAGAATGACAGCTTCTTCAAAGCAGCTGAAATTATTCCTGTTAATGTGAATTAGTTAACAGAATAAAATGTTAAATTTTGTTAAATTATAATTGTGATAGACGTTAAGAATAATAAATTAAAAAAAATAATTAAATAAAGTCAGGTCACATAAATACGGGGATCTGTAAGTATTGCCTTGTTTGAGGTAGTTAACACTCAAACACCCAGAGGCAATACTTTTTTTTGTTCATTATGGTTGCAGCCACAGGTTATAAATACCTGTCCGGTTACCAGCCCGAGGGCAGTTTTTTGTGAATCGTTATCTGTTTGTTTTTTGTGCTGACATAGCCGCCCTCGATCAGGTCATGAAATATTTTGTTAACCATTTCGCGCGAAGAGCCCACCATGTTAGCAATATCCTGCTGCGTAAGCTTGTCTTCAATCATCAACTTTCCATCTTTTTCTACCGCCATTTTTAACAGCGTATTAACAATGCGCCTGTAAACGTTGCTCAATGCCAGACTTTTAATGCTGCCTGTTAAGTCGCGGATTCGTTCGGTTAATGCGCTCAGCATATTCATCGCAATCTCGATATTGTCTTTCAGGCATTGCTGAAAATCGTTATGCGAAATAATCAGGAACGTGGAGGGCTCCAGCGTCATGACGTTTGCAGATCGCGGCTCTCGATCGAGCAGTGCGATTTCACCAAAATATGAACCTTCGGGAATAATGCCCAATACAATTTCACGGCCACTACGATCAGTAAGGAATGCCTTGGCTTTACCTTTTTCAACGACGTAAAGTGAGTCTGTCTGGTCGCCTTCATTAATAATGGTTGCGTTTTTGGGAAAAGAACGTCGTATTGCATGTTTTGTGATTATTTCCAGGTTCTCTTCAGATAGATTGGCAAAAAACGGGACTTCGCTCAATAGTTTATTCACATGCTCCTCACTGAAATTTTTGGTCGTTTGCCTGTACCATCATCAAGTATATCGCTTAATGATCAGTGCATAAAAATTAAAATAACTTAATTCTACTGTTTGTTAGAGTATAAGTTTGTTGAGTGTAAAAATTCAACCATACATATGTAGCGATAACAATATTCATTATCGCAAACATTTGTTTGTTAATATTGTCATCGTAGCTTTACTTAATATATATCAAAGCCCTGAGGAATAAGAGTAAGTCGTGGATTGCCTGAAGTGCGGTTTTTCTAATCCGGACACTGCCCGTTTTTGTGCGGGTTGCGGTGCCTCTCTCGCCAGTCTGGAATGTCCGCATTGCCTGTCGGAAAATGCACCCGGGTCGCGTTTTTGTAATAGCTGCGGCAATTCGCTGGCGGTGTCAGGTCAATCACAGGAGCCACCGGGACCAACTGCGGAGCAACCAAGGGCGGAGCGCCGCCTGCTCACAGTGATGTTTTGTGATCTGGTTGACTCAACCTCGATTGTTGCAGATCTCGACCCTGAGGAAACACGCGCCATTATTCGAGATTTTCAATCGCATTGTCGCGGTGTCATTGAACAGTTTGGTGGCCGCATTACCGAGTATCTGGGTGACGGGATTGTTGCCCAGTTTACCCGCCATGAGACCAATGCCGAGCGGGCGATAAGCAGTGCGCTGGAATTAATCCGAAAACTCAAAGATTCAGGGATGAATGCCGGGGACAAGGCGAAAACCGTTCAGGTTCGCTGTGGTATCGCAACCGGACTGGCCGTTGTCGGCGATATGCTGGGTGATGCAAGGATTCGTTCGGAATCAGCTATAGGATTGCCTTTGAATCTGGCTGCCAGGATTCAGAATTTAGCGGATCCCAATGAAATAATTATTGCCGGTGATACCTATCGCCTGACTCGCGGCCTGTTCGAATTTGAAGATTTGGGCCTGCACACGCTGAAGGGAATAAAAAACCCGCAGCAAGTTTGGCGTGTTTTAAAAGAAAGGCACGTGAGTTCCCGATTTGTTGCACATACCGCTGATATTACCCCCATGGTTGACAGGGAGGAGGTCATGGATGTTCTGCTTGATACCTGGGAAAGCAGTATGCAGGGACAGGCTGCAGCCGTTGTTTTTACCGGAGAAGCGGGTATTGGCAAATCACGGATTTTACAGGAGCTGGGTAAAAAAATCGCAAACGATAATTTCTATTATCTTGACTACCAATGTGCGCCGTATCATGTGAATACCTCGCTATACCCCTTGATCAGCCGCCTCGAGAATGCCGCACAGTTTGAACATGGTGACAGTAGTAAACAGCGGCTCGCCAAACTTGAATCGCTGATTCACAGCACGGCTAGTGATTTTGAAAATGTAATGCCGGCTTTTGCCAGTTTGCTGGGTTTACAGGCTGAAGAAAAGTGGCCAACGCCGAACCTCGATCCTGAAGAGAAAAAACAGTGGATATTCAATGCACTGATCAATAACATGTTTTCATTAGCTAAAATTAAACCGCTGTTAATAAAAATTGAAGATGTCCACTGGATAGATCCGACTACAATGGAGCTTATGAGCCGTATGGTAAGGGCATTACCGGGTCACCCGATTTTGCTGCTGATTACAACAAGGCCTGGGTTTGAACCTGATTTCATGGATGAATCACATGTCAGCCTGCTGGAAATAGACCGCTTGCCGCAGCAGTATACGGCGCAACTTGTGAGAGGGGTTAAGGGTTCTGACACCCTGCCTGAAGATGTGCTTGAAGAAGTGATTAACCGCACCGAAGGTATACCCCTGTTTATCGAGGAGCTCAGCAAGAGTCTTCTGGAGGGTATGGTGTCGGCAGGTTCCTCAGAGAATTCGAGTCAGCTTGCCAAAAAAGATATTCCGACCAGCTTACATGACTCGCTGCTTTCGAGACTGGATCGTTTGCCTGGTAAATCGCGCTTGATTGCGCAACTGGCCGCTGTTATTGGTCGGCAATTTTCTTTTGATCTGCTGGAGCAGGTGGCCGACTATAAGGATAAAAACCTCTACCAGGATTTAACTCCATTGCTGGAATCCCAGCTTGTCTATCAGGACAAGGCGCCACCCTCGGCGGTGTTTTCTTTCAAGCATGCACTGGTTCGAGACGTTGCCTATGAAAACCTGCTGCAGAGTGACCGCATCGACATCCACAAACGCATTGCCAGGGCCATTGAAGACAACTACCCGGAAATTATTAAAAACACGCCGGAGTTAGTCGCTAGACATTATACCGAAGGTAAGGAGTATGAGAGAGCCGTTCAATACTGGCTCGAAGCGGGGAAAAAGGCAAGTCAGAATTCAGCAAATGTGGAGGCACGTAGTCATCTGGAAACTGGTTTATCACTGGTAAAATCTTTAGATGATTCAACCCGAGCAGACTACTATGAGTTGAGAATTTTATTGCTACTCGGTTTGGTTGTTTTGTCGGCAGAAGGTGCTGGTGCACAAACAACCCGCAAGATTTATAAACGGGCCTTGGAATTAAGCCAGGCACAATCTGATACAAAATTAAAGTTTACTACTTTATGGAATTGTTGGCGAATATCTGTAAACGATGGATTTCCCAAAGCAATTAAGTGGGCCAATGAATTGCTGGAGCTAGCAAAAATAACTAATGACGAGGAGCAGCTCTTACAAGCACATCACTGTCAGTGGGGTACATTATATAACTTAGGACAACAAAAACTTTGCTGCCATCATATCGAGCAAGGCATTAAATTATATGATCCAATTAAGCACTTCAATCATGCATCGATCTATGGCGGGCACGATCCCCTGGTATGTGCTTTCGGTCAGCTCGCACTATCTTTGTGGTTAAGGGGGCATCTATGTGAGGCTGAAGTAAAAATCAATCAAGCACAAAATTATGCTTTGGAACTTGATCATCTAGGCACAAATTTACATCAAATTGATATTAGTTTGATGTATTACCGATTTCTAGAGAACACAAATCTGGTAAAAAAACAGCTAAAGTATCTTGAGGCGTTAACAAATAAGCAACGGCTCGTTGATTATAGTGCTAAGGCAAAAATATTTTTGGGATGGGCACAGGCTATAGAATCCAATCCTGAAGATGGATTAAAACTCCTGCTTGAAGGTCAGCGCCAGCATTTCTCGACAGGAACATGGGAAGATAAGCCAGTCTATCTTGAAATGTCTGCACAAATAAGAGAGAAACTTACTGACTACAGCGGCGCATTGGAAGATATAGAACTTGCCTTATTACATTCAGAAAAAAGTGGATTATCTTATTGGGATGCTGAGCTGCACAGGCGAAAGGGATTGTTGTTATTGGCCACAGATAAGGCAAATATTCAACAAGCCGAAAAATTTTTATTAAGGGCAAAAAGCATTTCGAAAAAACAAAGCGCAAAACTTCTTGAATTACGTGCAGTTAATGATTTAGTAAAATTATACACAAGTCAGTCTTCTCCAGAAGAAGCTCGAAGGATTGCTGATACAGTGCAGTTCTGGATTAACAAACGTGCAAAACTTAGAATAATGTTTCCGCTGATTGATAACATCCTGAAACCCCAGCACTATACTAGCGATACCTAGCTCGCATTTCTCACCGGACTTCGTCGCGAGACGGTTAAAGGATGCGGCCTGTATGGGTTTTACGACCAAAGGCCGGCATTATGTTATCAGCATA
>JAHEKD010000186.1 GCA_024638545.1 Gammaproteobacteria bacterium | reverse complement strand
TAATGAATTTGAAGCAAGCCTGGATTTCACGCCGGAAAAAATGGCCGATGCCAAGTTAAGTGCCAGAGTTGATATGGCCAGTGTTGATGTGAATTCAGAAAAATTTGAAAAAACCCTGACGGGCGCAAGCTGGTTTAATATTAAACAGTACCCCTTCGCCAGTTTTCAAACAACCAGTGCAAGACAAACCGGTGGAAAGCGGGCGATCTTCACCGGCGATATGACGTTTTTAGGACGTACGGCACCACTGGTAATCGACGTTAAATTCAATGGCGGCGGCGTGAACATCTTGACTTCCAGCTATACCATCGGTTTTGAAGCGCACTCGATCTTTAAACGAAGCGATTTTGGCCTGGATAGATTTATTCCTGCAATTGGTGACGAAATTGAGCTGGAAATCCATGCGGAATTCAAGCGGCAGTAAAATGCACGGATATATCTGGAAGTACGTTTTGAAACTATTCGAGTGCTGGTGTTATGAACATGAGATCCTGTAAAAGGCATGATGATGCACGGCAGTTAAGATGCTGTGTGATCGGACTACAGGATTGTAAGCGCAAGCTTCATCCACGTATGCCCGGCGGAGACTCGATTGCCGATGATTATCTTCAGGAAATGTTTATATGGCGCCGGCAATTTGCAGAGTCAGTTTTTATCTGTGAACAAGACAATAACATTACAGGCTATATCATAGTTCATACAATAGTTGTCATCGATAATATCGATGATTGCCCTATAGAGTTTGGTTACATATCAGACATCTTCGCCGCTCAAGAATTCAGGTGCAGGTCATCGGCAGGGCGTTATTAAATCATGCAAGAAAATCCGGTAAGCGAACTGGTGCTAGGTGTGCTAGCATCCAACCATCAGGCCAGGGCACTGTACCAGGCCCAGGGGTTTGAAGAGTTTGCGATTAAGCTTGAAAAAATTCTTAAAGAAAAATAAAGGGAATCATATGAAATTATTTAGCGATTACATCAGAGTAAGCCAAATGACGATGCAGACATGGACGGCATGTTTGCAAACCATTAGTTTACGCACTGAATTAATGTCCACACATTCACCATTAAGCACCAAGGTGATAAGAGAAAACATGATGATGAGCACAGAAAAAATTTCGGCATCATTTGAAATTTATTCGCAATTACATCGCTCTACATTTGAACTTTATCACGGTAAGTTTGATCCACTGAATACCTGGGTACAAGTGCTTGTTCCCATCCGTGAGAAAGCCGCTAATAATGCACAGCGTTTATCCAGGCAGTCCCGCAAAAGCTAGCAAAATTGAAATTTCTAACCGCTGACTCGGTTGCGCATAAGTGCTGAATTACTCTCCCGCCAGTGAAAATAACAAGCAGGCAATATTAAGCTGTCTGTTTGATCATCTGGCTGATACACCAGAACTGCTGGAAATCGGCAGTGGCTCGGGACAACATGCAATTTTTTTCGCACAACGATTACCGAACACGGTATGGCAAACCAGTGAATTGGCAGGCGACATTGACGCACTCAAACAAAATATAAAAGATTACGGGCCTGATAATGTTTTAAGCCCGGTTCTGCTGGATGTTCGTGAGCGTCCCTGGACGGTAGCACGCACGCCTGCAGTTTATACCGCAAATACGCTTCACATTATGCCATGGTCATCGGTTGTCCAGTTTTTTAAAGGTGTGGGCGAGGTTTTATTAAAACCGGGCCGCTTATGCATATATGGTCCATTTAAATACGGGGGGGAATTTACAACTCAAAGTAATGCTGACTTTGATCAATGGTTGAAACATGTAGATCCGTTAAGCGGTATACGTGATTTTGAAGCCGTTAACCAGCTGGCATCTGATCAGGGGCTGTCTTTAATCAGGGACTACTCCATGCCTGCGAATAATCAGCTGCTGGTTTTTGAAAGTTAATTAGTCATATCAATGCCTCACGCGCCTGAAGATTAATGTATTCAAATAATTTGCATTCAGGTTTTCTGTTCAAAAAGAATGACGCTGCATTTATATAGTTGATGTTCGTGACCGCCGGTGGCTATAATTTAATGGTGTTGAAAACTCTATTTAAAAAATTAGTTCCGCGCCAGTTCCCAGCCTCAATTCAAAATTACAAAATCCTAAGTCGGGACTTCGGCCAGTTTAACTCTATGCGACTGAAGAAGTGCGTGGATGGCGAGGGAAACCCAATTCCCTGGTATACCTATCCGGCGATTGAGTACATTAAGCAGCTGGATTTAAGCGATAAATCTGTATTTGAATACGGGTCAGGCTATTCAACGCTGTTCTGGTCGTCGCGCTGTAAATCCCTGACGTCAGTTGAGCATGATGAATTGTGGTACCGGCAAATTCGCGATCGACTGCCAGGGAATGTTCATTATTATCTGCGGCAGGAAGTTGAGGACTATGTAAATATTATCAACGATGCTGATGAGAAGTTTGACGTCATCATCATCGATGGTGCGTATCGCTATGACTGTGCTGTTGCGGCGCTGGCGCAGTTAAATTCGTGCGGGTTTATCATTCTCGATAACTCGGACTGGATGACTAAATCATCACAAGTACTTCGTTCTGCAGGCTTGATCGAGGTTGATATGTCCGGCTTCGGGCCCATCAACAACTACACCTGGACAACTTCATTTTATTTTTCACGGCAGGTTGAATTGATTCCGGTGGGCGACAAACAGCCCCGCGCGGGGATTGGCAGTTCAGTACAGGGCTGATGCAACAATGAATCAGAACAAACCGCCCGCACCGCATGAGTGCATGATTTCATCGGAATACTTCCAGACACCCAATAGAGAGCCTTCGAATTTTCCGGATTTTCTTACCGGCGCGTAATTCGATTGGCACAATAGTTATCTTATCTTCACTCTGTTTAGCCACAAGGCAGGCATAATGAGTGTTGCCATCCCGATGTACCCGATAATAATTAGCTGCAGCTGATGAAAATCCAGGCTGTCATGTTTGCCTATGAGTAATGCGGTAACCAGCAATGTCAGTGAAAAAGCGAGGCGAGAGGCAAGGCTCAGTACAGATAAAAAGCTTGCTCGAATCTGATCGGTTATATTTTCATGCAGGACGGATTGAATGATGAGATTGGATAAAGCCATTGGCACACTGCGCATTACGAGTATGGCTAATACCAGCATATGTAAAACGGCGGCCATAATAGAGATGATTATCAGAGCAATAATGATGATGAAAAATAGTGAGGTCGGGGTTCCCAGGCGGCGTTTGAGCGGCATCGAGTAATGACTCGCGCAGGATCCAAGCAGCATTGTAATGCCTATTAATATCCCGGCAATGACGGGGGACTGGTCATAGGCCGTATTAGCTGGAAACAGCATCTTTATGTAGGGTTGAAAATACTCATAAGGCACGTGCACCAGCACGAAAATAATGACGCTAAATAGAAATATCCAGAACAGTTGCGGTTTTTTTAAATATTGAAATATCTCAGCAAAATGATCGAGTACTGGTTTTGCCAGGGCATGTTGTGATTTTTCAGGCTCAGTAAATTTAATTGAGACTGCAAGTGCGGCAACCGCGGCCAGGGCTGACAGTGCGTAGGGGTAGGCAAGATTATAGCCGCCGAACAATCCGCCAAAAAATGCCGCGATTGCTGTCGCAATTAATCCGAACCGCTGAGCTCTGGCCAGTTCATCGCCTATGTCCGCTTTTCGTGCGCGCATGACCAGCGATTCAAACAGCATGGCGCTGTCGGTGCCGGACTTGAAAGAAATATGTGCAGCCAAAAGAACCTGGGCAATGATGAGCAGCGTAAATTCACCAGCAATAAAAAACACGAGGTAGCTGCATAATGCACTTATTGATGAGGCGATCAGCGTGACTCGTCGACCCAGTAAATCAGACAGGTAACCGGAAGGTACTTCCAGCAGGACAACAAATGCGTAGTAAACCGCTTCCAGAATAAGCACCTGATCGATACTGACTTTAGAGGAAAAATAGAGGAAAAACACCGGGAACCAGAACAACAGGCTTGAAAATGCGATAAACCAGGGATAGCTGGCAATGTTTGTGTCGTAGGCTTTTTGCATAGCTCTCGAATCTATCATATTAAAATTATCTACTGAGCGTTGATATGCTTGATTTGACTAATTCACCGGATAGGTCAAAATGCGCAAGCCAATATTATTTTTTAATTCAGGAAAATAGCGTCTTGGAAAAAAGTGTGGATTCAGATGTGTCCGAGTTGCAGATTGTCTGGTCTGCATTAAAAATTTAAAATAAGCTTATGATCGAAGTAAAGTCAGGAACTTGCCACTGTGGTGAAGTTGAGTTTGAGGTCAGACTTGAAAATGGCCTTGAAAATATAAGGCGATGCAGTTGCTCCCTGTGCTCGCGCAAGGGCGCAGTCATGGCCAGGGTGCCGCTCTGCGGGCTGAAAGTCACCAGGGGCGCAGATAAATTAAGCCTCTACCAGTGGAACACAAAGACGGCAAAGCACTATTTTTGCAGTACTTGCGGTATCTATACTCATCACCAGCGCCGCAGCAATCCAAACGAATACGGTTTTAATGTAGCCTGCCTGGACGGTGTAGATATTAATGAACTGGGCGATATACCAGTTGGTGACGGACGCTTGATGTCATTAATTCAAGCTAGTATTTAAGGCCTGTGCATCAGCAGGCGCTCATCTATGGTTTCGGCCCGTATGCGCAATATAACCGCAATATTACCATTGACGTAATCCAGCAAATAGATCGTTTAAAACTTGCGTCGACGGTAATATTTGAGACCCGTTTCAGTCGGAAAATGTTTGAAAAAACGCTCAAAAAACATCAGCCGCAGATTGTTATAGGCCTGGGGCAGGACGCCCGGGCAAGGAAAATCCGAATTGAGCGCAGAGCTGTCAACTGGCGGAAATCAAGGACGGGGCGAGGGCGGCCAATCTCAAGAATTGGTTCGAAGTACCTTTACGTTCCGTTGAAAATTGTTCCTGTACACGGGACGACGGTTGCCTATGATGCCGGTGACTATGTGTGCAACTTTTCCATGTACATCATGTGTGAGTATTGTCAGAATACGGCCGTCAAATTTGCTTTTCTGCATCTGCCGTTAAAAGTCGATGCTGACCTGGCCGCTGCGCTGATTGGTCAAATTATAGATTCATCTCAATGCTAGCTAATCCTGTATCCCGGGTGAGTGAGTTGACGTATACTCGGGTTTGAACTCGTTTCGAAGCTCAGGAATAAAGTAATGTTGACTGTCGGTGAAGCCCTGGTAAACCTGCTTGAACAGTATGGTGTAGATACAGTCTTCGGTATTCCGGGAACCCATTCGATCGAGCTCTATCGTGGCCTGGAAAAATCCAGCATCCGCCACATTCTCCCGCGCCATGAACAGGGTGGCGGTTTCATGGCGGACGGTTATGCGCGCTGTACCGGTAAACCTGGCGTGTGTTTTGTGATCACCGGACCGGGCGTAACCAATATCACAACCCCGATGGGTGAAGCTTATATAGATTCCGTGCCCATGCTCGTTATATCGCCTGTAAATCCGCCGGATTCCGGCAAATATAACCAGGGACGTTTGCATGAAATCACTGACCAGAGTGCTGTCACAGCGCCGATTACTGCATTTAGTGCGACTGTCACGCATAAGGACCACATCCCAGGATTAATCAGCCGCGCATTCACGGTTTTTTACTGCGAGCGTCCGCGACCCGTACACATTAGTATTCCGCTGGATATTATCACTCAAACGATTGATCAACCCTGGCAGGCAGGTTCGCTGCCCGCC
>JAHEKD010000185.1 GCA_024638545.1 Gammaproteobacteria bacterium | reverse complement strand
GTGTCATCATCGGTCGTACAAATCGCAGTTTTCGTGATTTTAATAATACAGTGTGTTTGAGTCCGGCGCTGATTGCAAAAAGAGACGATATCGACCAGATTGTAAATGCTATTGACAACGCCATGGCGATAGTCGCTGCCTGACGCAACCTGGAACCTAACATTCAGCAACAAAAAACCCGCCTCGGCGGGTTTTTTGCCAAGGGGTTTTGACTCATGAGTATTTGCTCAAGATTAACCAAAATGCCGGGCGAGTTATACAGGCTGGTCTGCCAGCTTTATGGCGGCCTGCAACATCAAACTGTGATCAGGTCCCTGAGTGTTGTCAGTAATCGTCTCTTTCGGCTAAGAAATCAGACCTGCTTGACTACGTTTTGTAGGTCCAATATTCAAGAGCGTTGACTGCCAACGGGATCAGATGCCGGCGTCATCTGGGCTGATGTTGATCAGGACGGCACGACGTGGCGGATTATTGTCTTAACCTTGATAGCGCTCACCCGTGGTCAATATGGTCGCGTTGATATCCTGTTTATCTGAAAGCTGCCGGACGAATTGACCTGCGTCCTGCTCAATGACTTCAAATGTATTATAGTGACAGGGAATAACGTGCCTTGCCCCGCAAAACCGTGCTGCCATGATGGCATCATGCGGACCCATGGTGAAGTTATCTCCGATCGGCAGGACGGCCAGATCAACGCCTCCGGCTTCACCGATCAATTTCATGTCGTAGGTAAGTGCAGTATCTCCCGCAATGTATATCCGCTTTCCATCATTCAAGGTTATTAGTAAGCCGGCCGGATTACCCCCGTTCGAGCCATCAGGCAACATACTCCCATGGTGGGCGATGGTTAGCTTTAAGTGGCCAAATTCGAAGTCGCGGCCGCCTCCGATATGCATAGGGTGTACATTTTCAACACCCTGCTTGATCAACCACTCATGTATCTCGAAATTGCATATGCACATTGCACCCGACTGGCTGGCCAGTGCTGCTGCGTCTGCAATGTGATCACCGTGCCCATGAGTGATTAATATAAAATCTGCCGTTACATCCTCGACGGTTAAATCAGCCGCTGGATTGTTGGGTGCAAAAAATGGATCAATTACCAGTTTATGCTCGCCTGTGTCAAGCGTAAACGTAGCATGTCCATGGGCTGTAAGCGTGAATGACATCGATATCTCCTTATATTGCTGAATGTGTGTAATATTTAATAACGTGGGGACATGTAATCTGCGTAAAATGGAAACCGGCCACGTTTATTTATAGAATAAATATAGCCTGCACCCAGAATCAGTTAACTGGTCCCTGAATTAAGTTTAACATTTCAAAAATGATAACTGAAACCACGCAAATAAAATTCAATTCGGGCCATGGTATTTATCGATATAGGCTTCCGGATGAATTGTTGGCAAGAGATGCGGCATTTAATAACTTATGGATGCTGCATCCGGATGAATTTCCAAGCATATTCATTCACGGCAGGCATGTCGCCTTGCCCAGGTGGCAACAGGCGTATGGCCGCAGCTACTTTTTTTCCGGTAAAAAAAATAGGGCAAAATCAGTGCCGGAGGTATTAAAACCCTATCTAAGCTGGGCACAACAGCTGTTTGATCGGCGTTACAACGGGATGCTGCTAAATTGGTATGATGGTCAGGCCGGCCATTATATTGGTGCACACTGCGATAGTACCAAAGGCCTGGTTACCGGCAGCTCTATAATTATGATTTCACTGGGTGGTTCGCGCGTGATGCGTTTCAGGCACGTTCGGGAACGCGGTTTTACCGATATTGCAATAGAAAACGGTGATGTCATTATTATGCCTCTGTCTACCAATCAGCATTACAAGCATGAAGTTCCCAGATTTAAACGACACCAGGACAAGCGAATCTCCATCACGCTGCGTTGCTTCGAAACCTCCGGGGTGTGATTAAATTATGCGCAATCTGCAGCGAGTCAAGCTTTCTGATATGGGATCAAGGCAGCCAGCGATCTGTTATTATTGTTGGATGAGTCGAATTATCCGGGTTACAGCCAGCCTGCTAGCCGTTTTTAATCTACAGAAGCTATCATGAAAATATTCAGGGAAACGCTTGCCTTTCTTACCAGCGGCGAGTTTTTTGCAGGTGTCATTGAGCGTCTGTTCGCGCTATTGGTCAGCCTCGCTGTTTTTGCCGCGGTAATTGTTTGCTACATCTATCGGCCCGAAATTTTATTATACCTGCTGATACTTGGGATGTTAGTAATGGGCTGGTTTATGCTGTATTTTATATTTCCGGAAATACATGAATGGTTTAATCACAGCAGGCGCTTGATCAGCAAACTGCTGCAAAACTTCCGATCAAAATAATTTTCTACGCAGATATGCCGGAGGCTGTGAAGAGCAGCGATTTAGGCTATAATCGCGGGCCGATTTTGAACTTTTAACTATGACCAAAAAGCTGTTCATAAAAACCTTTGGCTGCCAGATGAATGAGTATGATTCTGATCGCATGCATGATCTGCTTGGTGTATCACACGGTTTTGTAAAAACCCTTGATGCACAGCAGGCTGATTTACTGCTGTTAAATACCTGCTCGGTACGAGAAAAAGCCCAGGAGAAAGTTTTTTCTCAACTGGGACGGTGGAAAAAATGGAAAGATGAAAATCCCGATCTGATCATAGGTGTGGGCGGCTGTGTAGCCAGTCAGGAAGGTGACATGATTATGAAGCGTGCACCTTATGTTGACCTGGTTTTTGGTCCGCAGACCTACCACCGCCTTCCTCAGATGTACGATAGTGTTGTCAAGAATAAACGCTCGAAAGTTGACATCAGTTTCCCGGAGATTGAAAAATTTGATAATTTACCGCCGCCAAGGGTAGAGGGTGTGAAAGCATTTGTGTCAATTATGGAAGGCTGTAGCAAGTACTGTACATTTTGTGTGGTCCCATACACCCGGGGTGAAGAATTTTCACGGCCGTTTGATGATGTAATCGCTGAGATTTACGAATTGTCGCAGCAAGGGGTGCGTGAGGTTACGCTGTTGGGACAAAACGTTAATGCCTACCAGGGCAGGACCTATGATCATCAGGTTGTGGATTTCGCAGAGCTGCTTTACTACGTTGCCGAGATCGAAGGAATTGAGCGAATTCGTTACACAACATCGCACCCGGTTGAGTTTACTGATGCCCTCGTAAGGGCATACAGGGATATACCTGAACTGGTTAGTCATTTACATTTGCCGGTGCAAAGTGGTTCAAACCGCATTTTAAAACTTATGAAGCGCCGCTACACAGCAGAGCAGTACACTGATATTATTCTGAGATTAAGAAACTACCGGCCTGACATCAGCATATCTTCAGATTTTATCATTGGTTTCCCGGGTGAATCGGACGAGGATTTTAAGTTAACCATGCGCTTAATCGAAGCTATTGGCTTCGACCACAGTTTTAGTTTTATCTACAGCCCGCGTCCGGGTACTCCTGCAGCAACGCTTCCTGACGATGTGCCGATGTCCGTTAAGCAGCGACGACTCTACACCTTGCAGCAGCGCATTGTGGAAATGGCGGGGCAAATAGGCCAGGACATGGTCGGGACGGTACAAACCGTGCTGGTTGACCGAATATCCAAAAAAGACAGCCAGCAGGTTTGCGGGCGCACAGAAAACAATCGAGTCGTAAATTTTGACGGTTCTGAGGAGCTGATTGGTCAATTCGCTGATATTAAGATTACTGAAGCATTGCCTAACTCACTAAGGGGCCAACTGCAGAGCGTCCCAACGGATAAAAAAACTAAAATCATGCTTGCAGCAAACCTTTGAATTACCGCATAATTGTCAATATGTGCAATAAGTATAGAGCAAGTTGAGCTTACACACCTCAACAACATTTGTCCTAAATCCTGCTGACAACTCTCGACTCGCTACCCTTTGTGGCGAATTTAATTCGAATATCAAGCAAATTGAAAATCACCTGAAGGTAAAGATTGTCTCCAAGGGTAATATGTTCAGTATCAACGGTCATAAATCAACAACCGAAAAAGCCCGTGATGTTCTTGAAACTCTCTATTCGAAAATCGATCATGGTAACTCAATTACAGCTGAACAGGTCCATATGACCCTAAATGATGTCAAGCCTTCTTCTCAAGCGGAGCGCGACGATGAGATCCGACTACAGATTCGAACACCAAAAGCTAAGATCCAGGGTCAAAATCCTTCCCAGCGATATTACATAAGGAAAATTCTAACTGATGACATTAATTTTGGTATCGGTCCTGCGGGAACAGGCAAAACCTATTTAGCTGTTGCCTGTGCTGCACAGGCATTGAGTCAGGATGAAGTTCAGCGTATCGTGCTTGTCAGGCCTGCTGTTGAAGCCGGTGAACGCCTGGGATTTTTACCGGGCGATATAGGACAAAAAGTCGATCCCTACTTGCGACCGTTGTACGATGCCCTGTACGAGATGTTTGGCTTTGAAAAAGTTTCGAGACTAATGGAACGCAATATTATCGAACTTGCGCCGCTGGCGTATATGCGGGGTCGCACCTTAAATGATTCGTTTGTAATTCTAGATGAAGGACAAAATACCACCGTAGAACAGATGAAAATGCTGCTAACCCGCATTGGCTTCGGCTCAAGAGCAGTGATAACAGGTGATATCACACAGATCGATCTGCCTAAATCTGTAGAGTCTGGATTAAAACATGCGCGTAGAGTCCTGGGGGAAATTGACGGTATCAGTTTTTCCTATTTTAAACCTGAAGATGTCGTAAGGCATCCCCTGGTGCAGCGTATCGTCACTGCATACGAGTCAGATCACTAGGATGAATAGCAACATAACAGTAACTATCGAAACTGAAGACGACGATGTTCCTGAACCGGAGTTTATTGCTTCGATAGTACAAGGGGCTCTTCATTTAATGGACTCTGATAACGCTGAAATAAATGTACAGGTGGTTGATAATGAGACAATCAGGTCCTTGAACCAGAGATTTCGCAATCAGGACAAGTCAACAAATGTTTTATCCTTTGAAGCACAGGCGCCTGAATGGCTTCGCAGCGATTTTCTCGGGGATATTGTTTTATGCGCTGCTGTCATTAAAAAAGAAGCATCGGAGTATCATAAGTCAGAACAATCACGCTGGGCGCATATGCTGGTACACGGTACTTTGCATCTTCTGGGAATGTCGCATGATAATACAGATGAACAACAAGCCATGGAATTCGCGGAATTAAAGATTATGGCCCAACTCGGGTTTGAAGATCCTTATGAGGTGCTGATGTAATGGATGAGGAGTCAGATCAAAAAGCCTCCTTGTGGGATAGATTTCAATCCGTGTTCCAGAAAGAGCCTGAAACTCGTGAAGAGCTGTTGGCCATGATCAGGGAAGCGAATTCCAAGTTGCTTATCGATCAGGGGTCTATGGACACGATTGCCCGGGTATTGCAGGTTACTGAATTACGCGTGCGTGATGTCATGATTCCAAGAGCACAAATGGTCGTCGTTAACAAAGAAGATGATCCTGAAAAAATCTTGCCTGTACTGGTTGAGTCTGCACATTCACGATTTCCGGTCATTGATGACGATGATCGTGACAAGGTAGTGGGCATATTACTGGCCAAAGACCTTTTACGCTATTTTCATAATGATGAAGAACAGTTCAACATAAAAGATGTGTTGCGCCCTGCAGTCTTCATTCCAGACAGCAAGCGACTCAACGTATTATTGACGGAGTTTCAGGCAAATCGTAATCACATGGCCATTGTCGTTGATGAATACGGTGGCGTAG
>JAHEKD010000184.1 GCA_024638545.1 Gammaproteobacteria bacterium | reverse complement strand
CGAGGATTTGAGGGACGGCGCCGGCCGCGCCGAGCAGCCCCAGCTTGAGCGGCGACCCGCTCAGCTCGAAAACCAACCAGCCCTTTCCGAGCAGGTCAGGTCGCTGCACAATTGATGCGGTCAAAACGTGTTCAGATTTTCCATGACCACGTTCTTGTCAAAGAGCCGGGCACATCAAAATCGACACCATGGCACCAGGATGCGCCATATTATTTTGTAGAAGGCGAACAAACGGTCAGTTTCTGGTGCCCTGTTGATCCCGTAAAAGAAGCTTCGCTTCGTTGTGTGGCAGGTTCACATGCCTGGCAAAAACCGGTGTTACCCATACGCTGGTTATCCGAAGAAAATTTTTATCCCGATAAGGATACTTACATGCCTGTGCCGGACCCTGATTCTGAAAATATGCCTGTAATTCAGTGGGCCATGCAGCCGGGCGACGCGGTTGCATTCAACTTCAAGACACTACACGGGGCCCGCGGTAATCGCTCAGGTATTCGGCGGCGGGCATTCTCGCTCAGGCTCGTTGGCGATGATGTCCGCTACATCACTCGACCCGGCAGTACGTCACCGCCATATCCAGGGCACAACATGGTTGATGGTCAAATTCTCAGGGAAGACTGGTTTCCGGTAATTTACCCGAGTTAACGAAACCGTAAGTTTATTCAGGCAGGTCGTTCATACACAATGCCCACCGGATTCAAAATCGATAGTCTGGCTAATCATCCGCATTATTTAGTCACGCTTTCGAAATGGTATCATCAGGCATTTTCGCATTTGACCGGAGAACTGACGCTGGATCAGCGCCAGCAAAATCTTGAGCAGTTCGTCAAAGGTGATCCGTTACCTCATAGTTTTATCGCCTATGATAAACAGGGCTTACAGGGTGGATTATGTCTGGTCCAGCACGATATTGAATCACACATGAGTTACAGCCCCTGGTTATCGAGAATTTTTGTTCATGAACGAGCACGAGGTCAATCTGTAGCGACAGGCTTGATTAATCACGCGCAGGCCTATATACAGAGTCTTGGTTATAAAAAGCTGTATTTGCTCACCGAACATAATCAGCAGTTTTTCTCAAACTTTGGTTTTGAACAAATTGACCAGGCAAATTTAAACGGCTTTCCTGTGACTGTTATGGCATTATCTATCGTTTAATGATATTACCTGTTTAATCGATCGGTCCGGCGGCTCTAGTCATTTCTCACCGGACTACGTAGCGAGACGGTTAAAGGATGCGTCCTGTATGAGTTTTACGACCAAAGGGCCCACAGGGCGTGGCAAGGGACCGTCGCAGTAGTAGGGTGGTGAGAAATGCGGGCCAAGCTTCCTCGGGCAGTTTAACCCACCAATTGAATTTTGATACTATACCCGGACTAACGCAAGCCACACCAGCGACTGATAAATACAGCCAATACTTTTGTTACCTCGATCATGCTGGATATTGATACCCACTCATCAAAGGAATGATAATTTTCAGCAATGGGGCCATAGCAGGTTGCTGGTGTATCGCCGTAAAGATGAAAAAACCGCGCGTCCGTTGTCGCGGTTGACGCCATTAACTCAATTTGCCTGGAACTGATACTTTTATGGACATTGGCAAGTTCTTCGAACAGCGGCTCCGACAGGTCGGCAGAAAACCCCTCTGCTTGAAATCCCTGATAGCGAATTTCGAAATCAAGTTTATCAGCCTGCGGGTGGTGTTCTACTGCATGGGTAACTGTGGCTTCGATGTCAGATTTAATATCACCAAGCCCAATGTCGGGAAAAAACCCGATTCGAATATCCATTTCGCACTCAGTGGGCACTGTCGATGTCCAGTCGCCGCCGTAAATTTGACCTAAATTAAAATTCACCGGATGCGCTTGCTCATCAAATTGCGGGTGTTTATTCTCAGGCAGGTTCCATTGTGCCTCAAGGACTTTAAGGTTTTCAAATATGTAATAAGCCGCCTCTATCGCGTTGATGCCTGCAGCGGTATTGAGCACGTGGGCCGGGTGGCCTGAAACATGCAGTTTAAACCACATCACGCCAAGCTGGGCGTTCATCATTTTTTGTCCGAAAGGCTCCGGGATGATCGCAGCATCGGCTCGGTAACCTCGCTGCAGGCAGGCGAGAGCACCATTACCGGTGCACTCTTCCTCTATCACTGATTGCAGGTAAATATCGGCGGCAGGCTTGTAACCAGAGCGCCTGATGGCGTCAAACGCCATCGTATAAGCAACAATGCCGGCCTTCATGTCACCGCTGCCGCGACCATATAGCCGGTCACCCTGTATGCGTGCCTGAAAAGGCGGGCTTCGCCATTTATCGAGCGGGCCGGTCGGCACAACATCAATATGACCGTTTAGAATCAGCGATTTGCCTGACTGTTCAGATGACTCGGCTGTGTATATGCCGACTACATTCTCGCGTCCGCTATAATCGACCAGCGCCGGTGAATAGCCTGGTAAAGATCTAATCAGCTTGTGATCAATTTCGAATTGATCCACCTCCATATCCATTTGACTGAACGCTCTCGCCATATAGCGCTGGGCATCGTGCTCGCGACCGATTTGACTGTCAAAGGCAACAAGGTCACCGAGCATGGTTACAGATTTATCTTTAAGTGTGTCAATCTGATTACAAATAATTTGTTCCTGCTCTGACAGTGACATTGATTGTGTTCCCGATCTATTAAAGGTTAACCTGGTCCTTGCCCTTCAGGCCCAGACGAGCGCGAGTTTGCTGGGGTGTTGCAATCGTCATTGACAGTTGCTTAAGAATTTCGCGAATTTTTACAACCTGTTCAGCATTGCTTTTTGCCAGTTTGCCGGCGCTGATCGTCACTGAATCTTCCAGCCCAACTCTGACATTACCGCCGCTGCAGGCGGCGGTGGTGGCTATCGGCATTTGATGTCTACCGGCAGCCAGTACAGAAAACAGATAATCATTTCCAAAGAGTTTATCCGCAGTTCGAATCATGTAGAGCAGATTTTCCGAATCAGCACCGATGCCGCCAAGGATTCCCATTACGAACTGAATAAACAGCGGCGGTTTAGCAAATTTTCGATCAACAAAGTGTGCCAGAGTATATAAATGGCCGATATCGTAGCACTCAAATTCAAAGCGGGTACCGCCACGCTCACCGATATTCTCAAGTATGTCTTCAATATCTTCGAAGGTGTTTTTGAATATAAAATTCCGGGTCGATTCGAGAAACGCCTTTTCCCAGTCGTAGCGCCATTGGCTAATTCTGGCAGCGGCCGGGTATAGCCCAAAATTCATCGAGCCCATGTTTAATGAGCACAATTCTGGACTGACTCTTCTTGCAGCCCGGGTTCGCTGCTCCACGCTCATTCCCTGACCGCCGCCCGTGCTTAGATTTATGACGGCATCAGTTTGTTCATGAATCTGTGGCAGAAATTGCAGGAATACATCAGGATCGTGCGTGGGCTTACCATTTTCCGGGTCACGGGCATGCAGGTGTAAAATGGAGGCACCTGCTCTGGCCGCAGCCATTGATTGTTGTGCTATCTGTTCTGGTGTGATGGGCAGATACTTGCTCATAGAAGGGGTGTGCACAGACCCCGTTATTGCACATGTGATAATGACGGGGGATCTCATACGCGATTAATGTCTAACTTTAATTTCTTGCACATGGCTGCCAGCGCATCGTCCAGTATATTAATAATGTCGTCAATCTGCTGCGAGGTAATAATCATCGGTGGACATACCATAAAATGATCTCCGGTTATCCCTCCGCGCGTACGACGAGAATAAATGATTAAACCTCTTTCATAGGCCAGATTGACAATCTGACTGTAAGCGTTCAGCTCCGCAGGTAAGGGTTCCAGCGTCTGCTTATCAGCAACCAGCTCCACAGCAAGTAATAAGCCCTTACCCCGCACATGGCCTATGCAGGGATAAATATCTCTTAACGCGAGTAGCGATGACTTGAGTTTTTCACCCATTAAGCGCGAATTTTCGAGCAAATTCAGGCGATCTATTTCCTCCAAAACTGCCAGTCCGGCCGCGCAGGCCAATGGATTGCCGGCATAAGTATAACCGTGTGCAAAACCACCACTATCCAGCACCGGCTCAATCAATCTAGTTTTTGCCAGCATGGTTCCCAGCGGACAATAGCCCGAAGCCATGCCTTTGGACAAGGCAATAATATCGGCCGCCACCGGCCAGTGATCACCACCAAAATAAGTGCCGGTACGTCCACCCCCGCTCATGACTTCGTCATAGATAAGCACAATATCGTAGTGATCACATATCTCTCGAATCCGGGTGTAATAACTGTCCGGTGCGACCAGGGCACCGGTGGATGCGCCGCCGACAGGTTCCATAATAAACGCCAGGACAGACTTCTCTCCCTGTGACAAGATCTCGTCCTCAAGCATATTGGCATAGCGCAAACCACGTTCAGTTTCAGAAAGATGATCACGATCGAGGTAGGTGGTAGGTGCCGGTATTTTTGGCATTTGTTGGAACATGGGTTCAAACATTTTCGTAAAAATATCATAGCCCGTAAGCGCTAGCGCACCCAATGTGCTACCGTGATAGGAGGGATAGCGTGAGATGATCTTCCAGCGCGTTGATTGACCACTAGCCAGTGCAAATTGACGCGCCAGTTTAATGCAGGACTCAACGGCTTCGGATCCGCCAGAGACAAAAAAAGATTTTTCAAATCCGTCCGGTGTAAGCTGTGACAACCTGTCTGCCAGGCGTTCAGCTGGTTCATTTTCAAAGTGTAATCGATACGCGAATGTTGCATCATTCATCTGTTTTTGCATGGCAGCCAGGACAGCAGCATTGCCGTGACCGATGTTTACAACCATCGCACCGCTGGATCCGTCAATATACTTTTTCCCGTGTCGATCCCAGATATAAATGCCCTTTGCTTTATCTATTAAGGGTTTACGATCCCGATTCTGATAAAACAATCTGGACGGTGGTGGTGATTCGTGGATATTCACGGTTGAAAACACGCTCGCATGGCATCGGAATTAATTAGCTGTCCCATTAAGTTGTTGGATTATCCATCATATCAAAATAAGCATACCGGGCGGCAGGCGGAGGAATTACACACGGTACATTTCGGTTATTGAAATCTTTAGTAATGCCAGGCCACAATCAGTGCAAACACCGTCCCCGCCCGATCGGCTTTTTTTAACGGCAGGATGATTGCCTGAATTCTGGTTCTCGAATCGAGAGATGCCTTACTTTTTATGTTTTTTTTCATATGCAGACATTTGTTCCGGTGTGGCCTGTGTCTGGTATGTCTTCTTCCATTCATCATATGGCATTCCATAGATCAGTTGCCGTGCCTCGTCATAGCTTAATTCTATATTGCGTTCCCCAGCAGCACTACGGTACCATTTGGATAAACAGTTACGGCAAAAACTGGCTAATATCATTAAGTCAATGTTCTGAACCTCATTATGGTTTCTCAGGTGCTCTACGAGTCGTCTGAACACCTGTGCTTCAATTTCAGTTTTTGTTTGTTGGTCAAAGGGCATATCTTGCTACTCTTAAGTTAAAGATTATGGATGAATTCTTCAGAAACTAACGTGATGTAATTTCTGGCAATTTTACATATTGTAACTGTTTGAAAGTCGTTTTATTAATTAAAACCAGATATTAACAGCCTAAGCCCGCATTTCTCACCGGACTACGTAGCGAGACGGTTAAAGGATGCGGCCTGTATGGGTTTTACGACCAAAGGCCGGCATTATGTTATCAGCATATGTGCCGGCACAAGGGCCCGCAGGCATCGTTGACACGATGTCGAGGAC
>JAHEKD010000183.1:3569-5792 GCA_024638545.1 Gammaproteobacteria bacterium | reverse complement strand
ATCTCGGTCACTTCCTCGGTTATGCAGTTTGTGTATGACGACAAAATGATCAACTTGCTTGATACGCCGGGCCATGCTGATTTCTCCGAGGACACCTACCGTACATTGACGGCTGTAGACTCGGCCTTAATGGTTATCGATATTGCCAAGGGTGTAGAGCAGCGAACGATTAAATTAATGGAGGTGTGTCGTCTTCGAACCACGCCCATCATGACCTTTGTCAATAAAATGGATCGCGAGGGTCGCGATCCCATTGAGGTTCTCGATGAGGTTGAGTCAGTACTCGATATATTATGCGCGCCGATGACCTGGCCAATTGGCATGGGCAAGCAATTCCGGGGTGTCTATCGCTTCTATGACGACATAGTTCACCTGTTCGCTGGACGGCCAGGCAATGATGCCGAACAGGACCAGTTTATTGAAGGACTGGCAAATTCGGAATTGGATCAGGTGTTGGGAGATACCGCCGAACAACTGCGTGAAGAGTTGGAGTTGGTGCGCGGTGGTAGTAATGAGTTCGATATGGAGCTTTATCTGAGCGGCGACCTCACGCCGGTCTTTTTTGGTTCGGCAATTTCAAATTTGGGTGTTGAGGAACTGATGCACAAATTTGCTGAATTAGCACCGCCGCCTCAAGGCCGGGCAGCAGAAAGTCGCGAGGTTTGTTCAAGTGAAGAAAAATTCACCGGCTTCGTATTTAAGATTCAAGCCAATATGGATCCATCACATCATGATCGCATTGCCTTTATGCGCATCACATCCGGAAAATATACCAAGGGTAAAAAGTTAAGGCATGTGCGCTTAAAACGCGATATGGCGATTAACAATGCGAGTTCTTTCATGGCCGCGAAAAGAGACCAAACAGAAGAGGCCTTTGCCGGCGATATATTGGGCGTGCATAATCATGGCACGATTCAAATTGGTGATACTTTTACTGAGGGAGAGGAACTTAAATTTACCGGTATTCCAAATTTCGCGCCGGAACTGTTTCGGCGAGTGCAGCTGCAGGACCCACTGCGTGCCAAGGCGTTGCAAAAGGGATTGATTCAATTGAGCGAGGAGGGGGCTACCCAGGTATTCAGGCCGCTGATAAATAACGACATGATTCTCGGAGCCGTTGGTGTGCTGCAGTTTGATGTTGTCGCACATCGCCTGAAAACAGAATATAACGTGGAATGCGGCTTTGAGCCGGTGCAGGTCGCCACGGCTCGTTGGCTAAAGTTCCCCGATGCCAAGATGGAACAGGAGTTTCGCCGCAAAAACGAGTCGAACCTGGCATTGGACGGTGCTGAAAGCTTGACTTATATCGCGCCAAATATGGTGAACCTGCAGTTAACCATCGAAAGGTGGCCGGATGTGGAGTTCCGCGCTACCCGCGAAATTTAATGCCGGCCTATGCACAGAGAGCTGGAAACCCGTGACAGCGGACGCTAACGAATCTGGTGATCGTCCTAAGATCATCATCCTGGGCGGTGGCATCGCCGGATTGAGCGTTGGCTATGAATTATCTCGATCTAAGTACAATTCATTTCGTATCTTTGAGGCCCAGGAGCAAGTTGGCGGGCTTGCGCGCAGCTTTAAATGGCACGATGCTGACTGCGATATAGCCCCGCATAGATTGTTCTCTGAAAACAAGGCTGTGCTCAAGACCTTGCTGAGCCTGGTCGAGTGCAACAAAATACCGCGGCAGAGCAAGATACTGTTAGATGGCAAGTGGATCAACGATCCGATCAGCATTATTGAACTACTGAAAGTAAATTTCCCTTCTCGCAGTTTCAAGCTTGTCAAAAGTTACCTGGCTGCCAGGCTGTCGCCTACAGAGGCATTTGATAATTTTGACGACTTTGCCAAGGCGAGCTATGGCCACGAGTTGAACGAATTGTTCTTCAAACCCTATGCCGAGAAATTGCTTGGGCTAGAAGCGCATCAAATAGCAGCTGCATGGGGCAGGCGGAAATTACGGGTCTCTGGGTTTCGAGACATTATCAGGAAAAATACCAAGCTTTATTTCAACTATTTTTACTACCCAAAAGCCGGTGGGTATGGTGCGTTTGCCAGCGCACTGGGCAAGCCAATCAAGCGCAATCGAACCCGGCGTCCAGTAACGATTTGTGATCCGGGAAGTGGCGCTGGATGACCTCGACACGATCTTTCGGCAGGGCGGAAAGGTCGGTCCCCGCCCGCGCGCCGAACACGGCAATCCTGCCTTCGTCCGGCACCGCG
>JAHEKD010000183.1:0-3559 GCA_024638545.1 Gammaproteobacteria bacterium | reverse complement strand
GCCGGTGGGTATGGTGCGTTTGCCAGCGCACTGGGCAAGCCAATCAAGCGCAACATTGAAACACAACACAAGCTCGAAAAAATTGTCTATCACGCAGCTGAAAAGACCTATGAATGTCAGTATCGCGATGGACAAGGCGATCCGGTCGTCACCAGAAGCCCGGTGCTGGTCTCCACGCTACCGCTTACAACATTGTTGCGGTTGTTGGGGCACACTATAGAACTTCGTTACAGAAAACTCAGGCTGGTTTACCTGCATGTCAATCGCGACAAAGTGATGAATGAGCAATGGGTGTACTTCATCGATAAGAGTAATGTCATTAACCGGCTATCCGAGTTTAAGAATTTCTATCCAGAACACAGCCAAACTCAAAAAGGCAACACCATACTTTGCGCGGAAATCACCACTGATCCGGATTGTTGTAGCTCGGCTGTGGTGGAGGAACTGCAAAGGATGAACATACTTAAAGCCGAGGATGTTGTGGATGCAAAACACATTGATATTGCCAATGCCTACCCAATTTACGATAGCCAATACGAACAAAATATGGCTCAGGCAAATCAAATTCTCCAGCAGTATCCAAACCTGTTTCTGCTCGGCAGGCAGGCGGAATTTTTACACCAGGATATCGATGAAATATTCAATTCTGCACGCCAAACAGCCGATCGCTGCCTGCAAGCCCTGGCACTGTGACGAGCCAGCCTGGCAAATACGACATGCTGGCGATGCTGCTGATTATGGTGGCGGTCGCGGGCGTATTCGGGCAGACACTCGGCCATCAGTCAATTGCATATGATGACCCTTATTTTATAAGCCTGGTACCAGAGGTGATGTCCGGGCTGTCCTGGGAGAACGCGCAGTGGGCCTGGCGCACAGATCAGATGGGTATCTGGCATCCGCTGACCTGGCTTAGCTATCAGCTTGAAACCGATCTGTTTGGCGCTGAAAACGATAGCGCTCGCTTCGTGACCAACACGCTGTTGCACCTGACGAGTTGCTGGCTGGTCTATTTAATTTGCAAAGACTTTCGTTTCAGCAAACAACACGCACTGCTCATATCATTATTGTTTGCTATCCATCCACAACATGTGGAAGTAGTAGCGTGGCTTTCAGAGAGAAAAGAATTGCTGGCAACGTTTTTTATGCTGCTATCCCTGCGCCAGTTCCTGAAGTTCCGCGAAACCCCGTCCGTCCAATCCTATATTTTTTCGCTGGTATTTTTTGTATTAGCACTTTCTTCCAAAGTCAGCGCTGCACCGCTGGTGCTGCTACTGCCTGCTATTTACCTTATCGACATGCGCTTTGAACCGCATGCCAAAGCTCTTTCATCCCAGGTCTTGATAAGAGCCCTCTTGAAATGGTTGCCCTTCCTGATGGTAGCCGGGGCGATATCGATGCTCACCGTTAATATGCAGGCCGTCCCGGTCTCGGAAAAACTCATCGATCTGGATTCAAGCCTGAATTATCTGTTGTTGATCGGTATTCGATTTGCCTGGTATTTGCAGATGTCATTCTGGCCCGAGCCTTTGTTACTGTTTCATCCTGTTCCGGAGACAATCAGCAACTACGATATCGCACGCTCCGCGCTGCTGATTCTGCTTTTTTTACTACTGGTGTGGCGAAATCGATCCAACCGGCTGTTCCTGATCGGCGTTTGCTGGTTTGTTCTGTTTTTAGCCCCGACCAGCGGGATCGTGCCCGTGGACAGTATATTTGTTTCTGATCGTTACAGCTACCAGGCACACATTGGTTTGTTTATTGCCCTGATGGCGCTGGTACAAAATATAACCCCGGCATTCAGGCTCATTGCCCTGCAGGCTATATTAGTAGTTGGCATCCTCATTTTCGGAGCCATCAGCTGGCAACATACTGCCACCTGGAAAAACGGGATCTCGCTGTTCAAACACGAACGGCACGCTAACCCCACAAACGGAGCGGCCGCTGTACAGCTGGGATATGCCTATTTCATGGCAGATAATAACGCGCTTGCCCGTCATTACTACACGCAGGCTATCGAGCTTAAACCCGATGGCTTTCATGGTTATGCCTACCTGGGTTTCGTAGAGGAAAAACTGGGCAACTATGAATCAGCCGAGCAGCTGTACCTGAAGGGTATTGGCAACATAAGCGTATCCCCCTTTCAATTTCATCATGTTAGGGAAGTACACGAGCGCCTGACCTGGATCAGTAGTCACTTTAAAAGACATGAGCAGGCAATCAAACGCATGAAACTCGGCTTACAACTGTTCCCTGATAGTGTCTATCTCACAGATATGAAAGCTTATTATGAGCAATACTACCCAGCGTTAATCAAACATCACTGAGCGCAAAAGCACCTGGGCATAGGCCTATGCTTTGTAGACATTATTGAAAGTGATCGGCAAAAAATTGAAAGATAACGACAGACGATTAGGCGTGAAGTTTTCGGCATAGCCATGCCTGATGTGTGATGGCCAGAAAAGACAAATGCCTGCCTCGACCTTATAAGTTATGGTTTTGAACTGGAAACCATAACCGAAACGATTAGGGCGTTTGGTATTAGGCTCATCAAGAAGGAGATTGCCGAAATCATTCATGCCATATGGAGATTGAAACTGAAGATGGGACTGGTCATTTGTGCGCAGGTAGAATGTGCCGCTCAACATGCTATTTGAATGATTATGCATAGGCTGCCGGCCGCCAAGGTCGCATTCATTAAACCAGGCATTGGTGATTCGCAGTTCCGTGTCCTGATTCATTACGTCATGATAAACAAAATTTGCAGCGCTTAAGATTTCACTTCCCAGCTCTTTCAGCTCTTCATAAATTGCAAAAACATTTTCATCATTATGATAATGCGTTAATGGCGTTGCTTACCCACTAGTACCGTCTGTGTTGCTTTTCCCCATTGTTGGTTTTACTACTGTATCGAAGAATTCTACGATCCCGTCCGGGGCAATATCAATCCTGGTGACGGGTAAAGCAAAGAGAGGAAGAACACGGTGTTTCATTTGTGTTTCTTTTAGTTGACTTGGCAAAGAACCGTGGCAGGGCGTACCAAAATGGTTCACCCTTCCGACGTCCTGAATATAGTACGTGAGCAAGCCGAAAATTTGAGTCGCAATTCGCAGCTCGAGTATCAGAAGCATAACGCCCGTGTTCTGTTAGATCAATAAGTATAAGCCAGCCCAAAAACCCTCGTAACTTCCTTTTAGAATCGCCTCAATTGGGCGAAATTTAACTGCCTCTGCGAGCAGCAAACATAGAATACCTGCTGGATTAATCTTTTTTTACATTCATCCGATCCGCCAATGAACAATTCATTGCAGCATGCAAACAGCATATCAAAAATACGGAAACTAAAGCACGTAGACTAAAGCACGTAGACTAAAGCACGTAGACTAAAGCACGTAGACTAAAGCACTTAGACTAAAGCACTATGATACAAGACGAAATCCGGGTTTTAGTATGCAAAAGTCTATTTGCTGGCCGAGCAAAGTGGTTGTGAAGTATTGCTCCAGCGAGCAGTTCATATTATTGGTGATATCAAAAATGTTCAAGCTGCTTTTATAGAAGAATG
>JAHEKD010000182.1 GCA_024638545.1 Gammaproteobacteria bacterium | reverse complement strand
ACGCTTTTCGGCCATTCTGCAGGAGCAACTCTGAATTCCAACCTGAATAGCTCTTGCTTACGATGAAATGATGAGGTGATCTGTCCGATCGACTCTACTATATTTATTTTTTACCTTCAATTGTGTACTATAGTCTATCCAATCTGAATCAGGACTACTGTCAGGATGGAAATAATATACGGGCGAAATGTACTGGCACGGCAACAGGCGAAGACTTGATACACGCTGCGACGAATACCGTGATACCCAAAGGAGTCAAAATCATTAAGGTGCAAGCGCTTGCACTAAAGCTGGTCTGCGTCTGTTTCCAGAGGGCTTTTGCCGTTACAAGCTTTAGATGATTGTCAGACCACGACTAAGCCGCGATCGATAATCTATTCAGTTGATTAAGAAAATACAATATGTATCCAAAGCGTAGTGTTCGCAGCCAGCACGCTGGTGATGGCAGGTTTCAAGCGCCGTGAAACGGCTGGTCTGTGCGACCGGGTTTTGATTGCAAATGCCCGTGTAAACTAATGCGTTGATATAAATAAACTTAATATTTTATTGATACTGAACAAATGAAAATAAAATTTTCCAGAATACTTGAATTCAGCCATGATTTGGCCAGCGTGTATAACCGCCTGCAAGACAGTATTCCGAGCGAGTTTGAGATTGTATTTAAAACAAGTAAACCCGCTAAAGCCGCATTAATGGATACATTCGATGCTGATTTGCGACAATCAGATCGCATGCTATTAAAGCAGCGCAAAAGTATCCTATTATTCGACGCCGCTTCCGGCGTCTCGATGACACAGTCCTGCCCGATTAACTGGCAGTTTACGCATGAATTACCGGATCAGCAGGTCAAATCCAGGTTACGGGATATTTCAACCTTGCGGGCAATGATTCCAATTGCAAAATTTCAGCTTCAGGTTGCGCAACTATCGCTTCTGGATGCCAATAAAAAAACGCATGTGCGAGTCTATGTGTATACGTTCGTTAAAGATCAAGGGAAAAAAACTGTTGGAATAGTTCAACCATTGCGTGGTTATGAAAGCAGCTGCGGCAAACTTCTGGAGACTATTAATGATGAAAATCTGGCGGCAGAAACAGATATCGCAAGGCTATATGGCATGCTTGGAGTAACCGCAAGCGTTTATCATGCAAAACCTGCTATTTCTATAATGCCGGACGATCGGGCAATTCATGCTGCGAATTCCATTATTCGTGCGTTTATGTATGTGGCAAGACAAAACGAGCCTGGCGCAATTGCAGATCTCGACACAGAATTCATTCATGATTACCGGGTGTCGCTGCGAAAAGTCAGATCGGTATTAAGCCTGTTTAAAGGCGTTTATACTAAGTCCGATACTGATAAACTAAAAAAAGCATTCTCAACGATCATGAAAAAAACCAATCGCCTCAGAGATCTCGATGTTTATTTGCTTGATCGTGAGGCGAATTTTTCCATGCTTCCTGCGTCACTGCATGATGGACTGCACGTCATGTTTAATATTGTCAACAGTGATCGAACCAGGGAGCAGAAAAAAGTCGCGCGTTACTTCAGGAGTGATGAATACAAAGAATCCATACAGGAGCTGGAACGACTGTTTGGGCAACCTGTCGCCATTAAACCAGGGCAAGGAGCCGACAGTCATGCGCTCGGTTATGCATGCCGGTTAATCTACAAACGCTACAGAAAAGTCTGTAGAATTGGAGTAAGTATCACTGACGATACGCCGGATGCCACCGTGCATGACCTGAGAATTGAGTGTAAAAAACTGCGCTACCTAATGGAATTCTTTGCGCCGCTATTCACCGCGGGTGAAATTAAGAAATTAATCAAGTCACTCAAAAAACTCCAGGACAATCTGGGCCGGTTTAACGATTTTTCAGTTCAGCAACTATCGTTACTAAATTTATTAGAATCAAAGGATGTTGCAGATCGTAGCGATATGAAATTTACCGCAAGCATTGGTGGTCTGATCACCGTTTTAAACCGCCTGCAACTCAATGAACGCGCCAAAGTCATGCAGAATTTCCTGGCTTTCGATAGTATCGAGACAAAAAAATCATTTCAAACACTGTTTAACAAAGGAGTTGCAGAATGAAAATTATTGCTTGCTACAGCAATAAGGGGGGGGTGGGTAAAACGGCGACATCCGTAAACTTGGCGTATGCATGTGCAAAAAAAGGATTGCAAACACTGTTATGTGACCTTGATCCACAAGGCGCATCCGGGTTTTACTTCAGGATAAAGCCTTCCCGTAAACTCAAGCAGCAGTCTTTTTTTAAAGATGTTGACCGATTAACAAAATCGATTCGGGAAAGCGATTATGACAATCTTGATATAATCCCATCCAACATGACCTTCCGCGACTTTGATATCTTTCTTTCGAGAATGAAAAGGAGCCGGTCCCGATTAAAGAAAGTTTTGAAAATGCTTAAAAGCGATTATGATGTCATCGTGCTCGATTGCCCGCCAAATATATCCCGGCTCTCAGAAAATGTGTTTAAGGTGGCTGACCGGATTGTTGTTCCTGTGATTCCAACCACTCTTTCCGAACGAACCTACATTCAGTTGCTCGATTTCTTCAACGAAAATAATTTAAAAAAATCAAAATTAATCCCGTTCTTTTCCATGGTACAGCGCAAGAAGAAATTGCATAAGCAAACCATGGCCAGAATGCGCAACTCCAAATTTGGATTTCTGGATTCGGTTATTCCATTCTCAGCGAGTATTGAAAAAATGGGAATACATCGGGCCCCGGTATTGACCTACGCTCGAAATAGTCCACCTGCACAGGCTTACAACAAACTTTGGAGTGAGCTTAAGGAAACCCTTTAGCATAAAAGCGGGCCATGACTGAAATTGAACGAAAATTTTTAATCAAAGAATTACCGGATTTGAATATATCAAATACCCAAAGAATTCAACAGGGATACCTGACTTCGCCGGATGATTCTCTGGAGGTCAGACTTCGGCAAATTGATAACCAGTATCTGATGACGGTCAAAACCGGAGAGGGGCTGGTGCGCGTTGAACGGGAAATATCAATAGATAAAGCCCGGTACGACAAGTTGTGGTCGCTTGTCAGGGGAAGACCGCTCGAAAAAAAACGCGTATCAATGTATCTTGAAAATGGCCTGATGGTCGAAATTGATTTCTTTGAAGGCAATTTAGCACCTTTGATAATGTGCGAAATTGAGTTTCACGATGAAGATGAAGCAAACTGCTTTGAGCCTCCAAGCTGGTTAGGGAAGGAGGTCACAACAGACAATCGATATAAAAATATTTCACTGGTAGTTCATGGAAACCCTGAATCCTGATGGAATCCATTATGCCGCTTTGTCAGGATTACACGGATTATGCCAGTATATTCAATGGTTAATACCGGTCTTGATTGCAGAGCGCCTTACTGGCCCGCATTTCTCACCGGACTTCGTAGCGAGACGGTTAAAGGATGCGGCCTGTATGGGTTTTACGACCAAAGGCCGGCATTATGTTATCACCATATGTGCCGGCACAAGGGCCCGCAGGCATCGTTGACGCTATGTCGAGGACCCTGACCGAGTAAAATGCCCACAGGGCGCGGCAAGGGACCGTCGCAGTAGTAGGGTGGTGAGAAATGCGGGCTGGTTTAACTGCTTGTTATTACTGGCGGGCATGGTAAACGGCATACGAATCAGCCTCCCATGAGTCGATCAATCATTGCCTTGACGGCAGACAGCTGCACGCCGCCCTGACGATAGAAATCAGTGCCGGTATACCCCCACCAGTCCCAACAGCCACGCGGGTTGGGCCAGGGAAAAAACGCAGATCCCCTGGGCGCCGCCTGCGGGTAAAGCACTATTATATCGTTGGCCTGCGCCCACTCGTTATAACCCGCTTGCTTGTAAAAGGTATCGCCGATCGCGCTCACGTGTTGACGGCATCCATGGAAGGCGACGTGCAGGCGGCATGGCTGGCCGGCACGGCAGCGCTCGGGCACAAAAACATAGCCAGTGTCGTTAAGACTGGCCGACTCAATATCCGTGGTGAATTCAACCTGGTCAAATTCCATCAACGCTTCATTTTCCCAGTCGCCGGGCGGTAGCAATACGTCGCCGTAGATATGTTTTAATAACTCGCCTGCACTATCGTAATCACAGTCATTGATAAAAGGTGTTGCAGTGATTTCGCATGCCATATTACCCGCATCTTCAGTAATCATGCCGTGACCGGCGGCGATATCATTGACATAGTTTATGTTATCGGTATTTACAAATTCATGATAGTAGTCACTGAGGGTATTCATCACGGCCTGTGGTACGGTCTCATCACGGGTGCCTGAAAACAGATACACCTTGTCATTTTGCAAATTGGCCGGCGCATCGATGCGGCCACTTTCGGCTTCTTCCAGAGTCGACTTGATGCTGTCACTTACAGCCGGTGGACCACCAAACGGAACAAAATCGTCTGCATCCATACAGCGGTTAAGCACCCGCCACAGGTTCCACGGATAGCCTGTGCCGGCACAAAAATAGGGGCCCGCCGCGATGATCGCCGCACCCATCACGCTTGCCGAATATGCAACATGGAATTGTTGTGCCAAATAGCCTCCGGAGGAAACCCCGGAGACAGAGAGGCTGCCCTCATCGATATTAAAAGAGGACAAGAGCGGCGCAGCTGTACTTGCAGCCCCCAAAGCAACACCTAACGCCATCACCAGCGAACGGACCCATTTGATAGTCATAATGCGATTAGTCCCGTTTATTGTTTAGGAACAGAATCATAGCACCTGAAACCACATCCGCAGAGTGCCTGTTGACTTATTATTTACTTAAGTTTGACAAACCTGCCTACGGGCACATGGGCCCTATATAGTTATAGTCATCACGCGAGATATCTTCCGGAACGGCCGCCAGATTGCTCTCAGCAAACGCGGCATAATCAACTGGATGACCTGGACCTGCCGCGAGTCGCCTTTGAACGCCGACAATGCCCGGCTTAATCTCACCATCGCGCAGGGAAAAAAACTTTGCGACACCGTAGTCAGTCTTCAGCTTGTCGGCCAGTTTGCCCGTATCTGTTTCCCATAGGGCATTTGGACCAAGCTCAACCCTGACACAGCCTTCCACGACCCCGCTATCGTTAAGAAAGATAGCGTGAATTTCCAGCAATTGCGTGGTCGGGTTGATGATCTGAAATTGGGTGAGAACGCCAAGGCGCTTTTCAAAACTACCCACCAGATAAGAACTAAAAGACATGTTAAACCTCCTTAAATTAAAATAATAATTGTTTCAGATAAAATATAAATTTCATTAATCTTATTTGTTCATATTTTCATAAATCATCGTAATGAACATTGACTTTAGTCAATTAAATTCACTCTAAATGTCTAAATTAAATCAGGATTCGTTTATGACCGACAGATAATGATTTTACGCGTGGAATCACGGTTTCTTCCCGGCAAGCACGCTGTTCAGAGCAGCACAACAGAGCAGTGCCGCCATGAACAGGGGCATGACGTTGGGTGCAGTGGCGTCCTTTCGGGTCTGTTGATCTTGAGTCTGTTGATCTTGGGGTTTTGATAATCTGGCGCTGACAAACGGCTTGAAGGCCGTAATGAGACTTGAAGCAAGCCTGCGGCTGTCATGGCTGTTATCACTGGCTGACGGTTTGCCGGCAACTGCCGGATTATCTGTCGGTCGAGGTGCATTTTCAGTATGCATTGTCGCCCCCTTTGCTCGTTTTTAGTTTTCGTTATTAATTGTGTATTCTTTTATTTTCATAAAACTAGCCCGCATTGAATCAAACCAAATTACATCGACT
>JAHEKD010000181.1 GCA_024638545.1 Gammaproteobacteria bacterium | reverse complement strand
AACCGCCAGCTTGGCGGCAATTTTTGCAATCGGGAAACCGGTGGCCTTGGAAGCGAGCGCCGATGAGCGCGACACGCGTGGATTCATTTCGATGACGATCATGCGCCCGTCGTCGGGATTGATAGCAAACTGAACGTTTGATCCGCCAGTATCGACTCCGATCTCGCGCAGAACGGCGATACTTGCATCTCTCATCAGCTGGTATTCTTTATCGGTGAGCGTTTGGGCAGGTGCGACCGTGATGGAATCACCGGTGTGCACGCCCATGGGATCAAAATTCTCGATAGAACAGACAATAATACAGTTGTCGCGGTGGTCACGCACCACCTCCATCTCAAATTCCTTCCAGCCGATGATTGATTCCTCAATCAGAAGTTCGTTGGTTGGCGAGGCATCCAGGCCGCGCTCACAGATGGTCATAAATTCAGAACGATTATAGGCCACCCCGCCGCCGGATCCACCGAGAGTAAAGGAAGGGCGTATAATCACCGGATAGCCCAGCTTTTTCTGGATATCAAAAGCCTGCTGCATGGAGTGAGCAACTTCACCACGTGCGATTTCCAGGCCTATATTCCTCATGGCAAGCTGGAATTTTTCCCGGTCCTCTGCCTTGTCGATAGCCTGTTTATCTGCACCAATCATTTCGACATCAAACTGCCTGAGCACACCGTTGAACGCGAGGTCCAGTGCACAGTTCAGCCCGGTCTGGCCGCCCATGGTTGGCAGAATGGCGTCCGGGCGTTCCTTTTCAATAATTTTTGCAACCGTTTTCCACTCGATCGGCTCAATGTAGGTTGCATCCGCAAAATCCGGGTCTGTCATGATCGTGGCCGGATTGGAATTGACTAAAATTACCCGATAGCCTTCCGCCTTGAGTGCCTTACATGCCTGCACACCTGAATAATCAAATTCACAGGCCTGGCCAATGATGATCGGACCGGCGCCTATGATTAGAATGCTGTTGATATCTTCGCGTTTAGGCATGGTTTCAGGATTTTCCGTTATCAAGCATTAACTGGCTGAATTTTTCAAACAGGTACTGTATATCATGCGGACCGGGACTCGCCTCAGGGTGACCCTGAAATGAAAAGGCAGGCCTGTCGGTTCTTTGTATTCCCTGGTTTGTCCCGTCAAACAGAGAGCGGTGGGTAATTTCAAGGCACTTGGGAAGAATCTCTTCGCTCACCGCAAATCCGTGATTTTGACTGGTGATAACGACCTGACCGGAATCAAGATCCTGCACAGGATGATTAGCGCCATGATGACCGAATTTCATTTTTTCTGTTTTTGCACCCGAGGCCAGCGCCAGCAGCTGGTGGCCCAGGCATATCCCAAAGATCGGGACACCGGCGTCAAGCAGTATGGAAATCGACTCAATCGCGTATTCGCATGGCTCTGGATCGCCTGGTCCATTCGAGAGGAAAACACCATCGTACTGGCCTTTGAGAATGATGTCTGCCGGGGTTTGCGCCGGATAGACAGTGATATTGCAGCCCTGCTCAACCAGTAAACGCAAAATATTGTGCTTTATTCCGAAATCATAGGCCGCCACATTGAATCGACGCTCCTGCTTTCCCGGCCGATAACCGCTATCGAGTGACCAGCCGCCATCACGCCAGCTGTATTTTTTCTCAGTGGAGACGTGTTTTGCCAGATCCATGCCTTTTATGCCGGGGAACGCCCTGGCAAGCGAGACAGCATCAGATTCATCAATGTCAGGTCCGGCCATAAGACAGGCAGACTGGGCGCCCTCTCGACGGATGAGCCGGGTCAGTTGCCGGGTATCGATATCCCAAATAGCCGGGATATTCGATTCGTAAAGGTAAGTGGAGAGCGTTTTTTCGCATCGCCAGCTGCTCGCGCGTTGCGGCAGATGACGAACAATCAAACCACTGCAAAAAATTTCCCTTGATTCGACGTCCTCACCGTTCGTTCCGGTATTACCGATATGAGGATAGGTTAATGTGACCAGTTGCCTGGCATAAGACGGATCGGTGAGAATTTCCTGGTAGCCGCTCATTGAGGTATTAAAGACAACTTCACCGACACGATGCGTATCTGCCCCAAATGATTTGCCTCTGAAGACGGTTCCATCGGCTAATGCGAGTATGGCCTTATGGCTCAAAGATTTCTCCGATTCTATATAAAAAAAGAGAAGCTAACGAGGGCTTCTCCTTGTCGTTGTAACTGTGCTCAGCGATCTCATGCTGGGAGGTGATTCTAGTGGCAAATGCCCCACTATTCAACCAAGTCCAAGCACATTTTGCATGTTATATAAACCGGGTGAAGTCTGTTTTGCCAGCCATCGTGCCGCCCTGATCGCACCGTTCGAATAAATATCGCGGTTCGCCGCCTTATGGGTTATTTCAATACGCTCACCGGCTAAGGCAAACAGTGCCGTATGATCACCAATGATGTCGCCCGCCCTGATCACTGAAAATCCGATCTGGCCCCTGACCCTCTCTCCCGTATGCCCATGACGCGCAAAAACACCGACGTCATCCAGCGACAGGTTCTGGGCACTGGCAATCGCCCTGCCCATTGCGAGTGCCGTGCCTGACGGCGCATCAACTTTGTGTTTGTGATGTGCTTCAATAATTTCTACATCCGCAGAATCGGTCAGCGCCCTGGCCGCCATTTCCATGAGTTTGACTGACAGGTTCACGCCGACACTCATGTTTGGTGCCATCACGATCGCAATCTCGGTCGCGCCATCGCGTATGCGCGCAATCTCAGCATCAGTAAAACCTGTCGTGCCTATCACCATTGATTTTTTCTGTTGCACGCAGGCATCCAGATAGCCCAGCGTTGCCTGCGGCCGGGTAAAATCGATCAAGACATCAAACTTAAGCCGAGAAATATCGCTGTTTACCTTGATACCGCATGCATCCAGTCCGGCTACTGTCGCTGCGTCCTTTGCCAGAATCGGGCTTTGGGAGTGGTCAAGGGCTGCGCTTAATGTCAGCGCATCATCATTGATTACTGACTGAATCAGCGTTTTACCCATCTTACCCGACGCACCGCTTACAGCAATATTTGTCATTGTAGTATGCTCCAGTTTACAAAGCAGGGCATTATAATGCTCAAAAGATGAATAGTTCTAAACTAAAGGCAGAAATTTGCAAAATCGAATCCGCCGACTATGGCCAGGCAAGGAAAATCCAGCATGAGCTGGCAAAAAAGATAAATTTAAGTGACGATTTTTCAAACATTAACAGAATCGCCGGGCTTGATGTTGGTTTTGAGCACAATAATTCAATGGCGGTCGGTGCCGTTGTTATTTTAAGTTTCCCGGATTTGGATCTCATCGAGAAACGCCTTTCCAGGCGCAAAGTCAAGTTCCCCTATGTACCGGGATTCCTGTCTTTCCGGGAAATCCCGGTGTTACTTCAGGCTTATCAGAAAATTCGAAACAAACCTGATCTGGTAATTTGTGACGGACAGGGCATTGCACATCCGCGGCGATTTGGACTCGCCTGTCACCTGGGGGTGTTACTGGACCTGCCGGCTATTGGCGCCGGCAAATCAAGATTGGTTGGCCGGTATCAAGAGCCATCCCTGGAAAAAGGCGCCTGCTCGCCTCTGGTTCACAACCACAAGATCGTTGGCAGTGCCGTTCGCTCCCGGTCGGGCACCAAACCACTGTTTGTCTCTCCCGGGCATAAGATCTCCATAAACAGCGCTATCGCCTGGACCCTGAATTGTTGTCCGAAATATCGCATTCCCGAGACAACCCGGCAGGCACATAAACTTGTTTCCGGCTAGTTTTAAGCTAAATTTGGCGTTCGCAGGCTCAAAACGATGAGAATTAACGCGCAAATCTCTACAATTCTCACAATTGCTTACAATTCAGTGCTTTAAATACAGGCCATTAATTACTATAATTTTAGCTTACTATAGAGGGGGTATGTCTTGAATTCATATCCTAATCGAGCCTGGAACACTCATATAACTTATGGCTAAACCGATAATATTAGCGATTGTTGTGGTACTCATTACGAGCATTGGCGCGTATATGACTATCAATATGCGCCAGGGTGCCAGCCAGGAAGAACTTTTTGCCCAGGCCCAGGAAATTATCAAATCCAGTAATGCCAAATGGGCAAAAGTTAAAATAACCGAAAATAACAATATTTTTGTGTCTGGAAAAACAGTTGACGAGACGGCAGTCAAGTCACTTATTACCGATTTAAGCAAGATCGAGGGTATCAATACGGTCACCAGCAGTGTTGTCGTCAGCCGTCCGATGACCCTTGAGCAGTGTCAGCAGGTCGTTGATTCAATACTGGAAAGTGAACTGCAGTTTGACCAGAGTGAAAACTCACTGCTGGAAAACAGTTTTCCGATATTGGAGACCATTGCCGATACGGTGAGACTTTGTCCTGGTACAAACTTACTCATCGTCTCTCATACTAATAACTCCAACTCCGCTGCTTCTAACCAGGAAATCAGCAGTTTGCGATCTGCAAATGTTATGGCTCATCTGATTGAAAAAGAGGGTTTAACGGACAGGACCATTGCTGCAATAGGTATGGGCGCCGCATTCCCCATCGTTTTGAACGACAGCAAAATAAATCGTGACCTGAACGAGAGAGTTGAAATCATAATCAGATAATTTATTAATCGTATGCTTAGCTTTGCAATAGAATTATTTATCTGGATGGCCATAGCAACTTTTCTCGGCATGCTAATAGGCTGGTTAACCTGGGGCAAAAAACTAAACCTGATTCTCTATAAATACTCGAATCTGTACAGCCAGGCCCAACTCGAGAAAAATCAAAACAGTAAAAAAATCGCCAAACTATTTAAAGAGCTTGAAACTTCACAGCAAAAACTGCTTGTAGCCTCTGAACAAAAATATACTGATCTGGAGAACCTTTACATCAATCAACTCGAAAAAGAGCTTGAAGATGAAAAACTCAGGTCCAGTGAATTCGAAAATCAAGTCGAGCAACTGAAGTCCCAATTAGATCCGCAATAATTTTCATTTAGGTTATGATTTAGCGTTAGCCCGCATTTCTCACCGGACTTCCTAGCGAGACGGTTAAAGGATGCGGCCTGTATGGGTTTTACGACCAAAGGGCCCGCAGGCATCGTTGACACTCTGTCGAGGACCCTGACCGAGTAAAATGCAGGTAGGGCGTGGCAAGGGACCGTCGCAGTAGTAGGGTGGTGAGAAATGCGGGTTAGGAACCTGTGAACAAAACGTGCCTGATTTATTCTTAACCGGCATGTACAATTGCTTTACGGAAGGCAGGGTGCGGCCGGTGAACTTATGATCGGAATCGGTATGCTGATAAATGCCGGCGAATGTAAAGTCCACTTGCGTGTTGCACCTGGAACCCGGGTATTTTAGACTTAGGCACTTTCAACAAATTTATTCAGTGTTTCCTAAAGTAAATTTCAAACCCGATTAATTATCTCGCTATATTCGTCAATATCATAGATGTCTGCTCTTTGGAATCAAATCAAGCGCTGGTGGCATAAGCTAAGTTCACCTGTGCACTTTTATCACTTTGCCGGAAAGCATCTGAAATGGACGGCGACTCTGGCTCTGATTTGTTACATTATCGGTCTTGTCTGGGGACTCGGATTCGCGCCTGCCGATTATCAACAGGGCAACAGTTTCAGGATTATTTACCTGCATGTTCCCTCAGCGGCACTTTCAATGGGGATTTATGTCTTTATGGCAAGCTGCTGTATGGTAGGACTGATCTGGAAAATCAAGCTGGCCTTCATGGTTGCACGCAGCCTGGCGGTAATAGGTGCATTATTTACCGCGATTGCGTTGATCACCGGCTCTGTCTGGGGTAAAC
>JAHEKD010000180.1 GCA_024638545.1 Gammaproteobacteria bacterium | reverse complement strand
TGGGAACATCATTAGCCCTGTTTTTACCCGCTGTTGCATGGACATACCATGCAACGGGTAGCACTGAATTTTCACCTGGCGGGATCGTTGCCGGCAAGCTTGCCGATACTTCCATATTGATTCTGGCATTTTTATTTCTATTTGGCATTGGAAAATCGGCCGTGATGCCTGTACATCGGTGGCTGCCGGCTGCGATGGTTGCGCCAACGCCGGTCAGCGCACTATTGCACGCGGTAGCGGTAGTGAAAGCCGGTGTTTTCAGCATCACGAAAGTGATTGTTTACATTATCGGCATAGAAAAACTGGCCTCCATTGATGGTTCCATATGGTTAATGTATATCGCTGGTTTCACCCTGGTAACGGCATCGATAATTGCCTTGAGACAGGATAACCTCAAGCGCAGGCTTGCCTATTCAACGGTTGGCCAGTTAGCTTATGTGGTGATTGCGACAATGCTGCTCGCACCAGTTTCGGCCGTGGCGGCCAGCCTGCATATTGTTGCCCATGCCTTCGGTAAAATTACGCTGTTCTTCGCCGCCGGCTCCATTTATACGGCCTCTAAAAAAAACCGGGTCAGTCAACTTGACGGCATCGGCAAGCGCATGCCGTGGACAATGGCAGCGTTCATCGTGGGCTCAATCTCAATGATCGGCTTGCCGCCAACCGCCGGTTTTATTTCCAAATGGTACATACTGATGAGCGCCTTACAAACACATCACCTGTTTGCGATCATTGTTATAATAATCTCGACATTATTGAATGCTGCTTATTTTATACCGATCATCTACGCCGCCTACTTCAAACCCGAAAGCAATGATGATCCTGCTAATGACCACGGAGAAGCCCCTTTGCCTATTGTTATCGCTATCAGTTCAACAGCCATATTGACTGTTTTAATGTTCTTTTTTCCGAATCTGGTTTTGTCATTAGCGCAGTTGATCAGGCTAAATTAGAGGGAATTACTTGATGCATCAGGACAACAACAGTACAAAACACTGGCTCTACCAGGCCCAAAACCGCCCCAAGCTGTGGGCGATACTCGCAATTATATTGCTACTGACACTGCTGCCGGAATTTTTTATTCATAAGCACCATAATTTTGAGGAACAGGGTATACATATTGACGGCAGCTGGGGATTTTATGCCTGGTTTGCGTTTATCAGCTGCGCACTCATGGTGGTGCTGGCCAAATTTTTAGGTATTTTTCTTAAGCGTAAAGAGCATTACTACGATGATTGATATTATGTTGTCACCAGGCATGGTACTGATCATCGGTGCTTTGATCATCCTGTTCGCTAATAATGCCATTCAAAAAGGCCTGATGTTTGCCTTGCCGTTATTAACGCTGGCAATCGTCTGGCTCGTTCCAACGGGTGATCACCTGGCTGTCACCTTTCTTGATTATACCCTGCTGCCTTTCAGTGTCTCTGTGACCGGCCGATTATTTGCCACCATCTTCTGTCTGGCCACGCTTGCAACCAGTTTGTATGCACTGCATCAGGCACCCAAACTTGAGATTGCCGGCGCATTTATCTATGCGGGCTCAGCGATCGGGGTTACATTTTGCGGCGACCTGATCAGTCTGTTTATTTTCTGGGAGCTGATGACCTTTGGTTCGACCTTAATTATATGGTCTAACGGCCAATCGAACCCAAATGCGTTTGCCGCAAGCCTGCGCTATCTGCTTGTGCACTTATTCGGCGGCGTCGTTCTGATGGCGGGCATTATATGGCACACCCTGTCTACAGGCTCGATTGAGTTTACACGCTACACGGCAGATAACCCGGCCGACATATTAATACTGATTGGTTTTCTAATTAACGCGGGTGCCCCGCCGTTTTCCGCATGGATTGCGGATGCTTATCCCGAATCCAGCCCCAGCGGCATGGTTTATCTCTCTGTATTTACAACCAAGACAGCCGTATACGTATTACTGGTTGCATTCGCGGGTACGCAGGCACTGATATATATCGGTCTTTATATGATTTTCTATGGCATTATTTATGCGCTATTAGAAAATGACATGCGCCGAATACTCGCTTACAGTATCGTAAATCAGGTCGGTTTTATGGTAACAGCTATCGGCATAGGCACTGAAATGGCCCTCAACGGTGCAGCTGCACATGCTTTTGCCCATATTATCTATAAAGGCCTGCTGCTGATGTCAGCCGGCAGCGTCCTGCTGATGACCGGGCATCGGAAATGCTCCGATCTGGGCGGCTTGTTTCAGTCAATGCCGGTGACAGCCGTTAACGGCATTATCGGCGCCCTGGCAATTTCCTCGTTCCCCTTTACCTCCGGTTTTGTAACAAAGTCGCTAACGACCGCGTCGGCCAGCGAACTCGGATTGGTATGGGTCTGGTTGCTGTTACTGGCCGCCTCTGCTGGCGTGTTTCTTCATGCAGGTATTAAATTTCCCTGGTTTGTCTTTTTTCAGAAAGACTCCGGTTTGAGACCTGCCGACCCCCCTGGAAACATGAAAATTGCAATGTGGATTTTCTCTTTTCTGTGCATATCTATTGGACTGTTTCCGCAGCCACTTTATGCAATCTTACCCTACGCTGTTGAATATCAGGCCTATACCCTTAATCATGTGGTTGAACAGTTTCAGCTGCTATTATTTGCTGGCAGCGCTTTTTTTATTTTACTGCCGATGATGAAGCGAACGCTAACCATTACGCTGGATTTTGACTGGTTTTACAGGAAGTTATTTGTGTTAATACAAGCCAGGTATGCTGTAAAGATCGGCAGGACAGCCGATATGCTGCAGCAAATCACGAGAAAGCGCGTTATCAGGCTGTTACGCGGTTTGCATCAGCACCACGGTCCAAGCGGAATTTTAGCCCGCACCTGGCCCAGCGGCAGCATGCTGCTGTGCGTTGCGATTATGCTCAGTATCGTGCTGCTGGTCAGTATTTTATTTCAGGGGTTGTAAATTTTCCGCCTGATCAACATGCGAATCGACGCTTTCGAACAGAGCAACAGGCATCCAAAGGCATAACAGCAGCACAAACGCGCCTTCAGATTTCAAGAAGCTGCTGTTTACGCTGTTTTCGACGTTCATGTAAAACCGGTTCTGTATATCCATTGGCCACCTCACGACCCTTGAACACCAGGTCCAGTGCAGCCTGGAATGCGATACTATTATTTAAATCCGGATGCATGGTGACATAATTCGGGTCTGAATGATTTTGCCAGTCGACCAGCCACGCCATGTCTGCAAACACATCTCGCACCTGCTGTTCGGTAATAAGTCCATGGTAGAGCCAGTTTGCCAACTGCTGGCTCGAAATTCTGAGTGTTGCCCTGTCTTCCATCAAAGCAATATCGTTAATATCGGGCACTTTTGAACAACCCACACCCTGGTCAATCCAGCGAACCACGTAGCCAAGAATGCTTTGGGCGCTATTTTCAAGCTCGGTGGTGATTTCCCTTGGCTTTAGTTTTTCCATGTCAATCACCGGGATGGATAGAATATCGCTCAGATGGGCGCTTAAATGCTTTTCAAGCTGCTGCTGTCGGTAACGGACATTCACCCTGTGGTAATGCATCGCGTGCAGCGTTGCCGCGGTGGGTGAAGGGACCCAGGCCGTATTGGCGCCTGCCCGCGGGTGAACCAGCTTAACCTCCATCATCTGGGCCATTTCATCGGGAGCCGCCCACATACCTTTACCAATCTGCGCATAACCTGGCAATCCGGACGCCAGACCTACATCAACGTTCCAGTCCTCATACGCCAGCAGCCACTGCGCTGATTTCATTCGGTTTTTCGGCAACACGGTGCCTGCTTCCATACAGGTGTGAATTTCATCCCCGGTACGATCCAGAAAGCCGGTATTGATGAATATGATTCTGTCCTTAACCCGCCTGATGCATTCTGCCAGATTTACGGTAGTGCGGCGCTCTTCGTCCATAACGCCGATTTTGACTGTATTTGGCCCAAGACCAAGTGCCTGCTCTACACGGGCAAACAGTTCTGCTGTTGCCTGAACTTCATCCGGTCCGTGCAATTTTGGCTTGACAATATATATGCTGCCGGTTCGACTGTTTTTGAATTTACCATTGCCGAGCAAATCGTGTTTGGCGCAGCACAGTGTCACCATGGCATCCAGCATTCCTTCAGGCATTTCATTGCCATCGGCATCTGTCACTGCATCGGTATACATATGAATACCCACATTTCTAAGCAGCATCAGACTGCGGCCCGGAATCGTAAATATCTCACCGTTAGGGTTGATAAATTCCCGATCTGGCTCCATCGAGCGTTCAAGCGTCTTGCCGTCCTTAGTGACGCTGCAGGTCAGGTCGCCTTTCATCAGTCCTAACCAGTTTCGATAGCAGCGTAATTTATCGGCCGCATCAACAGCAGAGACTGAATCCTCACAGTCCATTATCGTGGTGATCGCGGACTCAAGCTTGATATCATATACATTGGCCAGATCGCCCTTGCCGATGAAAAAGCCTTCACCAATGCAGATTTCAGCATAGAGATTGTTTTTTCGAAAAAGTATGCTATCCGGTGAATCAGGATCACCTGTATAACCCGCAAAGCGCTCGCGATGCCCAAGACCGGACCTGCTGCCGTCACCCATCACCGCGATAAGATCGCCTGATTTTACGCTGTACCTGACAACATAGCTATGACTCCCGACGGCAAGCGGAACGGTTCTGTCCAGAAAATCCCGGGCATATTTAATGACCTTGTTACCGCGGACTGAATTATATTTGTTGGTACGTTTGCAGCCCTGCTCTTCCAAAATGACGTTGCTGCCGTAGAGGGCATCATACAGGCTTCCCCAGCGGGCATTGCAGGCATTTAGTGCGTAGCGCGCGTTGTCGACCGGCACAACCAGCTGCGGTCCGGCAATTTTGGCGATTTCCTCGTCAACATTGTCTACTTTAACTTTAAAATCTTCGCCTTTTTCAACGATGTAATCAATGCTTTCCAAGAATGATTTTTCCTGTTCACTGCCCTGAACGCCATTTTTTTTATACCATTCATCAATCTTGGTTTGCAGGTCATCCCTCTTTTCAAGAAACTGCCTGTTTTTCGCAGACAGGTCTTTAAGAATTTGTGCAAATGAATTCCAGAAGTGTTCTACCTCTACGCCGCTGCCCGGCAAGACTTCTTCATTAACAAATTTATACAGCTGTGAATCAACGTTTATCCCGGCAATAGCTGTGCGCTGTGTCGACGCCATAATAACTTCCAATATAATTATTCAGGCACCTATATTACCAAAACACGGAATTATAATTCAGTGCTTATAGTGACTATAATATCTGTTTATCACGTTATTCTGTTCTGGGGGCAGGACTGCCCCCAGAACAGAATTACCGCCTAAATGAGTATTATTTGCCTTGAACGGCGATTCGAATCATATTTAATTTACGGCACTCAGTACTTTAGAAAAAATTGTGGCTTTATTCCTGCAGCTCACCCACCAGGCACATGATCTAACCACCGCAAATATCCATCCCGCCACCAACCTTGGCTGTTTAATAAACAAAGATAAACACGCGAGAGGATTTGGTGTTTGTGAGTGACGCAGAGATTCGGGTATGCGGCGTTGAAACATTAGCGCGCCCCAGAGCCTGGATAACCTGATTTACAGTAAATGTTGCACATTCTTATTATCAACAATTACACCCTAAGCAAATGATCGTTTCTGCTCGAGTCCAACACAGCTGAGTAAATCATTAACGCCTTTCCTACATTTTTTTATTACTCATTTGGTATATTAGTAGAAAATAATCGGTCTTGATCAAGCAATTGTTACTCGCCAAATACTTTCGAATTTTCTTCGTCAGGTCCAAAA
>JAHEKD010000179.1 GCA_024638545.1 Gammaproteobacteria bacterium | reverse complement strand
GCGAAGGTCGCTATCAGGACCACTTGATAAACAGGCTTGATGAAGAATTCACGGTTTGCGGGATCCTGAGATACCGCAGTGAAAACGGTAATCTGAGCCTGATAAAGCGGATTTCCCGGCATAAAAACCCGCTGAATCTTATAAAACACATATTGGTCAGACTAAAATTACGTAAATACGAGAACGCTGCCAGGCCGGTCATCAGGCGGCTTTTTCGCACCCGACGCAAGCCGGTTGATCGCCCCGGCGAAGTTCCATATATATATTGCGATGATGTTAATAAACCAGAGGTTGTCAAATTCATTGAAAAACTGCAGCCTGACCTGATCTGTGTCAACGGCACAAATTTGCTTCGCCAGCCCCTGCTAGCGATGATCGACAATATCAAATATGGAATTATCAATTTACATACCGGCCTGTCGCCCTATTCAAGGGGAGGAAACTGCAATCTTTTCATGCTGCTGGAGCATAAGCCCGAGTTTGTGGGCATTACCGTCCATCACATTGACAAAGGCATCGATAGCGGCGACATCATCATTTCCACCAGACCGGTATTCTCGAACGATGACAATTACGAAATCATTGATGCCAAGTGCTTCCATATTGGAAATGAAGCAATGGTTCAGGCCTGTTCACAACTATTTTCGCGCCAAAGTTTACGTGTCAGGCAGTGGCAACAGGGCAAGCTATTTTTAAAGCGGACGGGTTATGTCTATCAACCCGCGCAGCGGCTGGAAGCGAACCGATTAATTGAAAATGGCCTGCTGAGAGACTACCTCAGAAATAAAGCTAACGCCGATCAGGGCGTCAAAACCATCGGTGATTTCAAATATCCGGATGATAAAACAAAGTGATTAAACGCGTAATCAACCGCTGCAAGGACTATCTTGTCGTGCTGCCTGGGTTTGAGCACAGGTATATCGATCGGTTAAAGGGAAAAGTCAGCTGTTTACTCTATCATCGTGTTGAAGATTATGGCGAACATGCCTTTCTTGACCATGGTGGATCGCCGGTGATCAGCGAACCTGACTTCGACCGCGAGCTCACCTACTTGAAGCAGTTACCGACGCAATTTTATACACTGGCCGATCTATATGCCGGTCATTTTCCAGACAAAGACACGATCGGCATCGTGATATGCTTCGATGACGGGTTTAAATGCAACTACGATCAAGGCCTGCGGTTATTGAACAGGCATAAAATTCAAGCCGTGTTTTTTCAGTGTACGGGCTTTATTGACAGCAAATTTTTAAACTGGGAGCACCTGCTCTACTGGCTGCATCAAAACCCGAAAACCAGACCTGCACTCATAGAGCGATTGAAATTCAAACTGGAACCGACAGGCAGACACGCTGTTTCAATCCGAGATATGAGAGACATTATCGATTCCAAATTTATCGAAGCGCAAACGCTGTTACTCGCCGAGGAGTTTGGACTGCGAAAAGAAATCAAAAAACTGGCAAGCCAGATTTATCCTGATCAACAGATGATTATAAATGCCTTTAACCAGGGTTTTGAGATTGCCAGTCACGGGCACGGGCACTACAAGCGCGATACCATTTCTGATGAATTGTTTGAATTCGACCTGGTACAGTCAAAGTCTGCCCTGTGCGGACTATTAGGACAGGCTCCCAAATCGTATTCTTACCCATTTAACAGCTATACACCCAAAGATCATGATCGGGTCGGACAATTTTTTAATATGATTGCTAATGTGGATTTAGCCAGAATTGATCAACCCGTCTCAGAGACATCCGGGCTCATCCCAAGGTTAACCTGGCCGGGAAAAAGCACGAACCGGTATCGAATGAAACGCTGGCTGCTTACCGGCAAATTTTAATCTCCAGCCCGCATTTCTCACCACCCTACTACTGCGACGGTCCCTTGCCACGCCCTGTGGGCATTTTACTCGGTCAGGGTCCTCGACATCGTGTCAACGATGCCTGCCGGCCCTTGTGCCGGCACATATGCTGATAACATAATGCCGGCCTCTGGTCGTAAAATTCATACAGGACGCATCCTTTAACCGTCTCGCTACGAAGTCCGGTGAGAAATGCGGCTAGGTCACAATCACCGCCGATCCGCCTCTTCTTGGGTCAGCAACCGCCTGGTTATACTTGTTGCCAACTGAAACCGCGTTCACACCGCCAAAATAAAAGTCACGGGATGGAAAGATAACCAGATCTGAATATGCCTGTTTTAAGGAGGCGATAATGGATTCATGAATGCCAGGCGCTTCGATGTAGAGCTTATCGTCAAAATGCATCCTCGATGCACTGATTGCATCATCCAGGGGCATTTCACACAGTGTGGTATTTATCAAAACTTGCAGCACAGCCGTACGTATACGATTTGAACCACCCGATCCCAATGCCAGTTTTGACGAATCTTTAAGGGCAATGCCCGGGCACATCATTGAAGACAGTCTTCGATCAGGCAACCAGTTATTCAGACCCAGGGGATTCAAATCATCCTCACCCAGCATATTATTAAGCATGATCCCGGTATCCTTGAGAATTTCTCCACATCCTTCACCATTGGAAATGGTCATTGCAACGACATTTCCCAATTTATCCGCCACTGAAATATGTGTGGTGCCATTATTACTCTTGTGTCGACCCGCTATTTCTTTCCTGTAAACAGCCAGGATTTGATTATTAAGGATGTTTTTGTTTTTTAACTCACCATCGCTTGATTTTGAGATTGCCTCCACCCGTGCCTGCTGCGTTAACTCAAGGGCTCGTGCCAGGGTGCGGTAATAATCATAACTGCCAAACTCGAAGCTGTGGTTATCGTGTGCAGCCAGCAACTCAATTGCGAATTGAATAAGCATTCCACCTGCAGACGGCGGCGGATTAAGGTATATCCGTGACCCATTTAAATCATAGCTTAATGGTACTCGCCACTTGACCTGATAGTTCCTTAAGTCATCGGCCGTAATGGAGCCGCCCTGTGACTTTGAAATTCGATCAATTTTCTGCGCAATTTCCCCCTCGTAAAAAAACCGCTCGCCTTCAATTGACAACACATCAAGCACCTGGGCCAGTTCGATGTTTTGATAAATCTGCCCTTCGCTGAGCACTTGACCATCTTGTAAATTGGCAAATAACTTTCTCGAACTTGCTCGATTAATATAAATGGGTTTCACCAGACTCAATAATGCACTTTGCTGTTTAGTCATGACTACACCCTGCTTTGCACAGGCGACAGCCGGCGCAATGAGCTCAGGCATAGAGAGTCTGCAGAAACGGCGATGAATCTCAAACATACCTTTTATGCAGCCGGGTACTGCCACACAGCCGTGCCCCATGTGGAATGATTGGGTTGTGCTGCCGAAATCCACCGTGATCTCTTCAAAATCAAGTATCGAGGAATCTCTCCTGTTGGACGGTGTCTGTACGAAAAAATCCAGAGAGCACGGCTTTTCAGATCGACTCTGCGCGACAAGAAATCCGCCACCGCCAATCGAGGCCAGAACCGGCTCTGTCACACAGGCCATGAAAAAGGCAGCGACGACTGCATCAAATGCATTACCACCACTTTCTATAACCTGTTGCGCAACCTCAGTTGTCATTGGGTGACCCGTGGAGACAACGCCTTTAATATTCACCGTTTTTATACCTAATAGTTAAGAGCTAATAAGATGCTAGATTAAATGGTAAAATACGGACAATGTCCAGATGAACGGCCGTATCGTAAATATGCGGGTATTTTACTGGAATATAAAAAGGATTATCTTGGCTGTGGAAAAACAACTGAGTAAATAAAATGTCAATGTTGAACATCAGATTATCAGTGCAATTACTGCATGTTCACCATCAATACACTTAAAGCGGATGTTATTTTATGAGCTATCAACATATTAAATTGCCGGAAAACGGCGAAAAAATAACCGTCAAAAATAATAAACTAACGATTCCTGATCAGCCGGTTATCGGCTTTGTTGAAGGTGATGGAATTGGCCCTGATATTACAAAAGCTTCATTGCGTGTCCTGGATGCTGCAGTTGAACATGCTTATCAGGGTAAACGTAAAATCGCCTGGTGCGAACTCTACCTGGGTGAGAAAGCAGCGGGTATATACGGCGGTGATTACTTCCCGGCGGAAACCCTGGATGCGGTTAAAGAACTTTATGTTGCACTTAAAGGCCCTCTAACAACGCCAGTCGGCGGCGGCTTCAGATCGCTGAACGTGTCGCTTCGTCAGGACCTGGACTTATATGCTTGTGTGCGACCGGTACGTTACTATCAGGGCGTACCCTCACAACAAAAAAATGCGGATCAGGTAGATGTCGTCATTTTCAGAGAAAATACTGAAGATGTGTATGCCGGCATTGAATATGAAAGTGGATCCGAAGAAAACAAGAAATTGGCTAAATTTTTGCGAGAGGAAATGGGCGCAGACTTTTTTGAAGACGCAGGGCTGGGCGTCAAGCCCATCAGCCCAAAAGGTACAAAACGCCTGGTCCGCAGTGCCATTAACTATGCTATCGATAACGGCAGAAGAAACGTTACCCTCATGCATAAAGGCAATATCATGAAATTTACCGAGGGTGCCTTCAGAAACTGGGGGTATGAGCTGGCTAAAGAGGAATTTGCTGATGTACTCATCACTGAGGATGAACTCTGGGATAATCATGATGGCCAGCAGCCCGAAGGAAAAATTGTCATCAAGGACAGAATTGCTGACATCATGTTCCAGCTGATGCAGCTCAGACCTGAAGAATTCGACGTGGTTGCCACCATGAACCTGAATGGCGACTATTTGTCTGATGCTCTGGCCGCAGAAGTTGGTGGTGTGGGTATAGCACCAGGGGCAAACCTGGCGGATCATATCGGCGTCTTTGAGGCGACTCACGGTACTGCACCCAAATACGCGAACCAGAACAAGGTAAATCCTTCATCTTTACTTTTATCAGGCGTCATGATGCTTGAGTACATGGGCTGGAAAGAAGCTGCAAAGCTGATCAATGATGCATACCCGAAAGTTATAGCGGATAAAACCGTAACCTATGATTTCGCAAGACAAATGCAGGGTGCAACCACTGTCTCGACAAGTGAGTTCGCTGATAAAATTATTAGCAAGCTAACCCGCTGAACTCATCCGGGGCGCAGCAATCGCTGCGCCCCGCCTTCACATCCAATATGTCAAAGATACTGATTATTGACGATGATCGTGAGTTATGTGAGCTTCTGGCTGAATTTCTGCACTCGGAGGGTTTCAAAATCAGTACTGCAAATGATGGATATAGCGGACTGGACCTGATTAAAGAAAATGCACCCGATATGGTTGTTATGGATGTCATGATGAGTCCGATTTCAGGATTTGAAGTTCTAAAGAGATTACGTTCCCGGAACATGAATCTTCCTGTTATCATGCTGACGGCTCGAGGCGATGATATAGACAGGATTCTCGGCCTTGAGCTGGGTGCTGACGATTACTTGCCCAAGCCATTCAATCCACGCGAACTGTGCGCACGCATAAAGGCAATTTTAAGGCGCACCTTAACCACTGGGGTCAGCGAAAGCAGCAGTTATGCACTTGAAGATATTTTACTTAAACTTAATTCACGTCAGGTTTTCATCGGCCGGCGGGAAATTGAGCTGACCTCGGCTGAATTTGATATTCTGCATACCCTGGTTAAATATGCTGGCGAGGTTTGCAGCAAGCAAATGCTGACAGAACAAGGCTTGTCAAGGAAACTTGAAATGTATGATCGTAGTATTGACATGCATATCAGTAATTTAAGAAAAAAGCTCGGAAAAAAATCTGACGGTTGCGCACGTATAAAGACGATTCGAGGCATAGGCTATATATACACATTAAAAGAAAACC
>JAHEKD010000178.1 GCA_024638545.1 Gammaproteobacteria bacterium | reverse complement strand
GGGGAAGCTCGGAACCCGGTTATTTCAAAAAGAGGTCATTAATCGCCATCGCAGCTACTTATTCAATACGGGTTATGCGACTGAACTGGTTTCGGTGAGCGAGGGTTACCGGCCCGATGACGCCAAGTTAAATTTTGCCACTGCGCTCAAATTAAACAGTAATGTCACCTACTACGTTGGCGTTTCGCTTGAAAAGGGCACTCTCTACAATCTTGCGGCGCTCATGGACGAGGATTACGTTAATTCCGGGGGCGTGGGTGAGTTATGTGAAATTTTTGGACAAATTCTGTTTAATCTTAACTATTCCGTTTGCAGGAATTTGAGAAAGAGTGGCCTGAGGCTGAAGCACGGTGCTGTCCAGTATCATTTCCCGGCCTGGCAGGACTGCGTCACGACCCGCTGCAGGATCTTAAATGAATATTTTGATATTTCCATAATGCGTTGATGCGGTATTGCCTGCTGAGTGTGCGGTCATTTACAGCTGCATATCCTCAGGGCAGCTCTATTTTGGGTTGTTCTCCGGGTTTATAAATAATCCCGACTCGTCCGATGAGCTGGACGAAACTCGACTGGGTTTTTTCACAGATATCGAGCAGCATCTGTTTTTTCTGGCTCGACGGTGCGCCCGGCAATTTTAGTTTTAGCAACTCATGAGACGCCATCGAGGCCGTAATTTCATTGAGTACCGCGTCTGACAACCCGGCACTGCCAATAGTCACTGCGACAGGTTTGTGATGTGCAAGGCCACGTAAATATTTTTTTTGCTTGCCAGTTAATGACATAATCTGAATAACCTCATCATTTATCTTAAATTATATGCCACGGCGCACCGATAGACGAAAAAAATCTAAACAATGGGCAAGGCGACACCTCAATGATCATTATGTCAAGCAGGCCGGTCAATCGGGTTATCGCGCCAGGTCAGTTTTCAAGCTTGAGGAAATAGATCAGCGTTATCATCTGATAAAACCAGGCGCAAGCATTGTCGATCTGGGTGCAGCGCCGGGGAGCTGGAGCCAGTACGTCATAAAAAAAACCGGCGACAAGGGTCGGGTGATTGCTGTCGATTTATTACCAGTCAGGGCCATTGAAAATGTTATAGTTATTCAGGGTGATTTCTGTGATGCCAATATTCAGCAGGAAATTCTCGGGATTTTGAACGGTGAGCCTGCTGACCTGGTGATATCGGATATGGCGCCCGATTTGACCGGAATCAGCATAACAGATCAGGCTAATATGGAGAATTTGCTGATGAACGTGATAAATTCCCTGGAAAATATTTTAAAACCGGGAGCCGATCTGCTCATAAAAGTCTTTGAGGGCCGGATGCTTGTTGATGTAAGAAAACCTCTTAACCTGTTGTTTAAAAAGGTAATTAGTATCAAGCCCGGGGCATCGAGAAAGCATTCAAAAGAATTCTACCTGCTGGCAGTGGGTTATCAACAAAAGTAATTTGCAACTATTACATTGTATTCCGTGTCTAATCGTAGGAAAATCCAGAATAGTCCTTATATATAAAGTAACTTTCAACCAGTAATACGAGTAGAAACTTGAATAATCTTACTAAAAACCTGATCATGTGGGTTGTAATCGCGATGGTATTGATGGCGGTTTTTAACAACTTCAGCCTTGATGGTCCAGCCTCCGGCAACCGTATTGATTACTCAACTTTTATCCAGCAAGTCCATTCTGGTGAAGTTGATAAAGTCAAAATTGATGACCGGACGATACGCGGCCAGCTCGTCACCGGAGAACGATTTATTACCCATTCTCCAGGCGATCCGGAGCTTGTCTCTGATTTGCTCAAATATAACGTAAAAATCCAGGCGGAAGCCGAAGAGGAAACATCCCTTTTCATGCAGATTTTTATCAGCTGGTTCCCGCTACTGCTGTTAATCGGCGTATGGATATTTTTCATGCGGCAGATGCAGGGTGGCGGTCGCGGCGGTGCGTTGAGTTTCGGCAAAAGTAAAGCCAGAATGCTGACCGAGGATAAAAACAAGGTCACCTTTGCCGATGTTGCCGGCATTGAAGAAGCCAAGGAAGAGGTGGGTGAAATCGTTGATTTTTTAAGAGATCCATCAAAATTCCAAAAGCTCGGCGGGCACATACCAAAGGGTGTGTTGATGACGGGCAGTCCGGGTACCGGCAAGACCCTGCTTGCAAAAGCCATTGCCGGTGAAGCCAAGGTGCCTTTTTTCACAATTTCAGGTTCGGATTTTGTGGAAATGTTTGTCGGTGTGGGTGCCTCGCGGGTTCGCGATATGTTCGAGCAGGCAAAAAAGCATGCGCCGTGCATTATTTTTATTGACGAGATTGACGCAGTCGGCCGGCATCGCGGCGCCGGTCTGGGCGGCGGTCATGATGAACGCGAACAAACCCTGAACCAGCTGCTGGTCGAAATGGACGGCTTTGAAGGCAACGAAGGCGTTATTGTTATCGCCGCGACCAACAGGCCGGACGTACTGGATCCCGCTTTGTTGAGGCCGGGCCGGTTTGACCGCCAGGTAAATGTGCCGCTGCCGGATATTCGCGGGCGTGAACTGATTTTGAAAGTGCACATGAAAAAAGTACCGCTGGAAGATGACGTCAAGGCATCGGTAATCGCACGCGGTACGCCGGGATTTTCAGGTGCGGATCTGGCAAATCTTGTCAATGAAGCCGCACTGCTTGCTGCCAGAAGCAGTAAAAAGCTGGTTGGCATGGAAGATTTTGAAAACGCCAAGGACAAGGTTATTATGGGCGCTGAGCGTCGCTCAGTGGTGATGCCTGAAGAAGAGCGCCTGAATACGGCTTATCATGAATCAGGGCATGCCGTAGTGGCGAAATCGCTGGATAATGCCGATCCGGTGCACAAGGTCACGATTATCCCGCGCGGCCGTGCACTGGGTGTGACTATGCAGCTGCCGGAAGAAGATCGCTATAGCCACAATCGTGAATACCTTTTAACCCAGATCGCGATTCTGATGGGCGGACGAATTGCCGAAGAGCTGTTCATGGGGCAGATGACAACAGGCGCATCTAACGATTTTGAACGGGCAACCGATCTGGCGCAAAAGATGGTTTCCAGATGGGGCATGAGCGATGCCCTGGGCCCGCGCGTCTATGGCGATAACGAGCATGAAGTGTTTATGGGCAGGGATATGGCTACTCATAAAAACCTGAGCCCGTCAACCGCCGAGAAAGTCGATGCTGAAATTACCCGGATTGTGAACGAGCAGTATGCCCGGGCTAAAAATATTCTTGAGGAAAAACGCGACATCGTCGAGCGCATGACAAAGGCCTTGATGGAGTGGGAAACCATAAACGCGGATCAGATTGACGATATCGTGAAGGGCAAGGAACCCCAGCCGCCTGCTGACTGGGATGACTCAGATGATACAAGCCCGAATGTCTCCTCTGCCGATACCCAGGATGAAGAGCCGAAAGAAAAGAAAAAGGCGAAAAAAACATCCAAAGGGCCTTCACCCCGTGTGGACAAACCGGCTGGTGGCGAGGCCCAGTAGGACGCTAATGCAGTAGCCTTAAACAATGAATCTTGACTGTGCGGGAAAATCCTTGGATTTGTCCCGAACCGCAATAATGGGCGTACTTAATGTTACGCCCGATTCATTTTCAGACGGAGGCCACCAGGCCCGGCGCACAGGCGGTATCCACTAATGATGAGATGGCGCGCGTCATCCCGGTTATTCGCCGGATTGACCAGCAGTTTGACTGCATTATATCTGTTGACACTTCAAAGCCCGAAGTGATGCTGGAAGCGGTGAACTCAGGTGCCGGCATCATCAATGATGTCTGCGGTCTGGCCTCTGAGGCATCAATGCTGGCGGCAGCCCGGTCAAATGTGCCTGTGTGTATCATGCATATGCAGGGTAATCCGAGATCGATGCAGAAATCACCCTATTATGACAATGTTGTCGAAGACGTAAAGGCGATTCTGCTGAACAAAGCGAAACAATGTATTGACCATGGCATATTGAAATCAAATATAATCATAGATCCGGGCTTTGGATTCGGTAAAAAAGTGCATCATAATGTGACGTTGTTAAATCGGCTGGACAAGCTGTGCGATGCTGGATTTCCCGTACTCGCCGGTTTATCACGAAAGTCGATGATAGGGCATTTACTGGGCCTGCCGGTGGACGAACGGGTAGCGCCCAGTGTGGCACTGGCGATCATCGCGGTGCAAAAGGGTGCGAAAATAATACGCACCCATGATGTCAAGCCGACACATGATGCAATCAGAATGGTTGAAGCACTCGGAATGAATAGCAAAAATGATTATTAATACCAACGCTAAATCGTAGACACTAAAGAATTTGAACAAATCATGAGTAAAAAATTTTTCGGTACTGATGGAATCAGATCGCGCGTGGGCATTGAGCCTGTAACGCCTGAGACAGTTGTCAAACTGGGCTGGGCGGCAGGCAGCGTACTTTCACGAAATACAAAAGGCAGAGCTAAAGTCGTCATTGGCAAGGATACGCGTATTTCCGGATATTTACTGGAATCTGCGCTGGAAGCCGGCCTGTCGGCAGCAGGTGTCGATATCAGCCTGATCGGGCCCTTGCCTACACCCGGAATTGCCTATCTGACGCGTACTTCAAGGGCCGCTGCCGGGATTGTCATCAGTGCGTCACATAATCCGTTTTACGATAACGGCATCAAGTTTTTCTCGCCACTGGGTTTTAAGCTTGATGATGAAGTTGAGCTGGCGATTGAAGAGAAAATGCAGCAACCCATCATAACCGCCGACCCGCAAAACCTGGGCAAGGCTGTTCGTTTCGAAGATGCCGCGGGACGGTACATCGAATATTGTAAAAGCACTTTTCCACAGCGGCTCTCTTTAAACGGTGTAAAGATTGTCATCGATTGCGCACACGGGGCTGGCTACCATGTTGCTCCGGATGTATTCGAGGAGCTTGGCGCAAGCGTAAAAGCGGTTGGTGTGGAACCAAATGGATTCAACATCAATGAAGGCTGTGGTTCGACCGATTTGTCACTGCTAAAACGAACCGTTTTAGAACAGGGTGCGGATCTGGGAATTGCACTTGATGGTGATGGCGATCGACTGATGCTCGTTGATGCAAATGGCGATGAAATTAATGGTGACCAGATGCTTTACCTGATTGCCATGCACCGGCACACAAACGATGAGCTGGACGGCGGTGTGATGGGAACCGTAATGACAAATCTGTCGCTTGAGCATGCGTTCAAATTATCCGAGATTGATTTTGCCCGCAGCAAAGTAGGCGATCGCTACGTGCTTAGCGGACTGCAGGAAAGAGGCTGGCTTGTCGGCGGTGAAACATCAGGGCATATTATTTGCCTGGATAAAAATACAACGGGTGACGGCATCATTGCGGCACTGGAAGTGCTGCGCGTTATGGTCTGTGAAGAGAAGTCGCTGTCGGAACTGGTACAGCCTTTGAGCCTGTATCCTCAGAACATGATCAACGTCAGGCTAGAGGATAGCAGTAAATTTGACCCCTCAAGTTCGCCGGAGATCAACTCGGCAGTCGATGATGCCGAGCAATATCTCGGTTCAAAAGGCCGCGTGGTTTTACGGGCCTCAGGTACTGAACCGTTAATAAGAGTTATGGTTGAGGCCCAGGAATCACAAATGGCGCAGCAAGTCAGCCAATCATTGGCGGAAACGGTAGAAAATATCGCAAAATCACGAATTTAGGCGATAACAACATTGCTTTTCGCCTGCGCTGTGAGTAACATTTGCCGTCTTTTATAGATTTATAGAATATACATGTCAAATCGACAGAAATTTGTTGCCGGAAACTGGAAAATGAACGCAACACTTGGCAGTGCGGTTGAGCTGGCGAGCGAGGTCTGCA
>JAHEKD010000177.1 GCA_024638545.1 Gammaproteobacteria bacterium | reverse complement strand
GATTAATCACGAAAACGATTGCGTCCAGACGATCACGCTGTTCAGGCAGGGGCTTGTTGATGAGCAATCGCTGGCTGCCTTTAAGCTGGTACTCCTGATAGTTTGATTGAATCATTTGTATTAATCTTATGGGATCAAAATCAGGTGCTTCTGTGAATTCGAAGTATCCACCTCCAGCGCCCAGCTGTATTCGAGTAATGCCTAATTGTTGTGCGCCAAACCGTAAGCTCGCCAATTCAAGTAATAATTTAGTCGGTTCGGGTAAAAATCCGAACCTGTCGGCCAGTTCAATTTTTAACTCGTGAAGCGCCTGTTTGTGTCTTACGCTGGCAATGCGTTTGTAAAACACCAGTCGCATATGCACATCTGGAATGTAGGTTTCCGGTAACAGCGCAGGAAGATCGATGTCGATCTCAATATTTTGTTCATCTTCCACAGGCTCGAGATCCCCTTTGCCGCTGATGCTTCGCATTGCCTGGCGCAGGTATTGGCTGTAAAGATTAAATCCAACCAGGTCGATTGTGCCGCTTTGAGCTTCACCTAACAGTTCGCCTGCACCCCGTATTTCAAGATCGTGTGATGCCAGTGTAAAACCTGCACCAAGTTCCCTTAATGAGGCGATGGCGTCCAGTCTTTTACGGGCATCGGCGGTAATTGTCTTAAAACCATCGACAAGCAAATAGGCATAGGCCTGGTGATGTGATCGACCTACCCGACCTCTTAACTGGTGCAATTGTGCCAAACCGAATCGATCTGCGCGGTTGATGATGATGGTATTCGCTGTCGGGTTGTCAATGCCGCTTTCAACAATTGTTGAGCATATAAAGAGGTTAAAGCGACGGTGATAAAAGTCCTGCATCACATTTTCAAGTTCAAGTTCCGGCATTTGCCCGTGGCCTATACCTATTTTCAGCTCTGGCACCAGTGCAAGCAGTTCATTTGCCTGCTGCGCTATAGTTCGAACAGTATTGTGGAGAAAATAGACCTGCCCGCCACGGCGAATTTCACGTTGAATGGCCTCTTTAATGAGTCCATTGTTTTTCTCACGAACAAATGTCTGTATAGACAAACGGTCTTTTGGTGGTGTTGAAATTATGGAGATATCACGCATGCTGGACATCGCCTGGTTTAATGTGCGCGGAATCGGTGTGGCCGTTAATGTTAAGATATCAACCTCATTGCGCAACTGCTTGAGCCTCTCTTTTTGCCTGACGCCGAAGCGATGTTCTTCATCGAGAATTAACAGTCCGAGCCGGTTAAAATTAATATCTGACTGCAGCAAACGGTGTGTACCAATGACAATGTCGACTCTGCCTTCGGCCATTTCCTTAAGTGTCTGTTTGTTTTGTTTGGCTGATTTAAAGCGTGAAAGCAGCTTAATATTGATGGCCTGGCTGGCGAAACGATTCTGGAAAGTCTCAAAATGCTGTTGGGCCAGAAGGGTGGTTGGCACCAGTATGGCGACCTGTTTACTGTTGCTGGCGGCAATAAATGCGGCGCGAATTGCAACCTCGGTTTTGCCAAAACCGACATCACCACAGATGAGCCTGTCCATCGGCTTGTCTGATTTCATGTCGCAGATGACGTCATCGATTGCCTGCGCCTGATCTTCTGTTTCCTGGTGATCGAAGCTGGCAGCAAATAAATTGATATCAGCTGTCGGGATATTGAATGCAAAACCTTTCCGCGCCTGTCGCACCGCCTGTAGTTCCAGCAGTTCAACCGCAACGTCATAGGCTTTTTCCTGCGCCTTTTTCTTGATTTTGTCCCATTGATCACTGCCAAGGAAATGCAGCGGTGCGCTTTCTGGAGAGCCGGATGTATAGCGATTGATCAGGTTCAGGGATAATACGGGGACATAGAGTTTTGCCCGCTCCTGGTATTCAATGACCATGAATTCAGTCGTGTTATCGTCCAGAGTCAGCGTCTGCAGACCCTGATAGCGACCGATGCCGTGGTTTTCGTGGACAACCGGGTCACCAATTTTTAATTCTGCCAGTGAGCGGATGACAGATTCCGGATCAAATTTAGCGGCCTGCGTTCTGGTTTTAACGCTGCGCTCACCATAGAGCTGGGTTTCACAGATCAGCTCGAGATTTGGTTCTTTTATCAGCAGGCCACGCTCTATGGGGGTGACGCATATTGCGATGTCAACAGCTTGCCCGACGAATGATTCCCAGTCGGCCACGGGCTGCGGATTAACTTTTTGCTGACTGAGCAATGTGCTCAGAGCCTCGTGGCGTCCCGGCGTCTCCGCTGCAATTAATATTCTACGGCTGCCGGCGCTGTTGATATGATCAATCAGATTTTGATAGGGCGAAGCTGAGTGCGGTTCGACTTCCAGCAGTGGCGCCGGCAGGGTATTGAATACGATTGTGCCTGCATTGTTGTTTTGATGTTCAATAATAATATTGTGGTGCACATTGATACGCTGTTCTAGTTCATCTGGTCTTAAGTACAGTTGCTCCGGTGGCAATGCCTGACGCTGCGGATCATGGTTTGCATTGCTGTAGCGGTCTTTGATGTCGGCAAAAATCAATTCACACTGATCGAAAATATCCACCGGTTGCATAACCAGAGTTGATTCAGGTAGATAGTCAAAAAAGTCTGCGGTATCGTTAAAAAATAGAGGGAAGTAGAATTCTATTCCCGCACTGGCGTGATGGTTGCTGACATCGTTATAAACAAGCTGTTGTTTGGGATCTCCCTCAAATACCTTTCGAAATTCCTGTCTGAAAAAACGGACTGCCTTATCATTTAACGGAAACTCGCGCGCAGGCAGTAATTCAATGCTTTTAATATTCTCAGTTGTTAGCTGGGTTTGTGGATCAAAATACTTCAGCGTCTCAATTTCATCGTCAAACAAATCTATTCTTATCGGTGCCTTGCTGCCCGTGGGAAAAACATCTATCAAACCACCCCTGATGGCATATTCACCCGGCGATACGACCTGTGAAACCGATACATATGCCGCATTTTGCAACTTTGTCCTGAAATTTACCGGATTCAGCTGATCGCCGACGTGCAGATTAAAGCTGTGCGCGCTGATGTAACTCACTGGCGGTAGTTTTTGCATCAGGTTTGCCAGCGTCACTATTAAGAGCTGGTGTTGAGAATCATTCAGGTCAGCTAAAATTGACAACCTCGATGAAATAATTTCCTGGTGCGGTGAGAAACGGTCATAAGGCAGGCACTCCCAGTCAGGAAACAATTTAATCCGCTCCGGCGCTCCGGTAAAAAACGAAATTTCTTCCAGGAGCTGTTCGCCAAGTCGTGTTGATGGTGCAATTAACAAAACGCTCCTGTTTTGTTGCGTAAACAACTGACTTGCCGCCAGTGCCAATCCACAGCCGTGCAATCCACTCCAGTAAGTCGATCTGTGTTTGGATGCAGGCGGATTAAATGGATCAGCTTGTACAGACATTAAGGCTTTGGTAAACGGTATAATTGCAGGCAGGCAATTGTACCTGCAATGTGAGTCAGAACAAGTGAATCATAAAAACAATGCAACAATTAAGCGCAATATCTGGGCGGTTGTCCCGGCCGCCGGTGTTGGCAGGCGCATGGGCAAAAATCAACCCAAACAGTATCTTGAAATCAGGGGCAGGTCGATTATAGAGCATAGCCTTGATAAGTTATTCGGGTGCAAAGCTGTCGCAGGGGTGGCCGTCGGTATCGCGCCTGATGACGCGTATTGGGAGAAACTGGATATTAGAAATAAAAAACTGCTAGGCGCATTTGTGGGCGGGTCCGAGCGAGTGAATACGGTATTAAACGGCCTGGATTTTCTCTCCAACTGGGCAACCGGCGATGATTGGGTGATGGTACACGATGCTGCCAGACCTTGTGTTAGCCTTAAGGATATAAACCTGCTCATCGATAAGTCGCTGGAATTCAACTGTAGTGTAATACTGGCAAGTCCGGTCACCGATACAGTGAAAAGGGTAAATGCGTGCAACGTCATACAGGGAACTGTGAACAGGGATGAGTTAATGCTGGCAATGACACCCCAGTTATTTCCTGTGAAACTCTTACGGCTGGCGCTGCGCACCGCCATTGATAATAATATACCCACCACAGATGAGTCAGCGGCCGTTGAAAAACTGGGTAAGAAACCGTTAGCAATAAGGGGGCAACGAACTAATATTAAGATAACAACGGTTGATGATCTTCAATTGGCAAACATTTTCATCGACGAACAGGACTCAATGATCGAGAAGCAGTAATGAATGATATTCGGGTTGGCCAGGGATTTGACGTTCACCGGTTTGAAGCCGGTCGGCCACTGATACTTGGCGGCGTCAGCATTGCCTACGAAAAGGGCCTTGCCGGTCATTCGAATGCCGATGTATTGCTTCATGCGATCTGTGACGCACTGCTGGGCGCACTGGCAATGGGCGACATCGGCAGGCATTTCCCCGACAGCGATCCGGCGTACAAAAATGCCGACAGCCGCTGCTTACTGCGCCAGGTAGTCAACTTGGTCAATAAAAACGACTATCAGATCGTCAACCTGGACAGTACCATCATCGCCCAGGCCCCGAAAATGGCACCCTATATTGGTCAAATGCGAAAACTAATCGCCAGCGATCTGAATATTAACGAAAACCGGGTGAATGTAAAAGCAACCACAACAGAAATGCTGGGTTTTCCCGGCAGGGGTGAGGGCATTGCCAGCCAGGCCACGGTATTATTGTCGAAACAACTTCAGAGGGTATCGTGATAAATGCAAATTGCAGCGTTATCGTTTTTGATGCAAACACAACAGCCACAGAGGATCCCGGATAAGTTTCATGACTAACATTGAAGTCCCTTTATTTCCATTGACTACGGTCCTGTTTCCGCACGGCGTGCTGCCACTTCGCATATTTGAACCCCGCTATCTGTCGATGGTTGCCGAATGCATGCGAAATGGATCAGAATTCGGAGTCGTGCTTATTATCGAGAGCCGTGAGCCTGGAATCCCGGCCCGTTTTCATCAAATTGGCACCCTGGCCCGGATTGAGGACTTCGACCAGCTGGATGACGGGCACCTCGGCATTACCTGCCGCGGCAGTCAGCGTTTCAAAGTTTTAGAACATGCCCCGCAGGAAGACCTACTGGTCCATGCCGTAATTGAGACTTTGACCGATGCAGCGCCAAGTCTGACAGATCTTCCGGAAGCTTTGCCATCCATGAGAACGTTTCTACGTGATCTGATGAAACGCGACGAGCTTAAAGAGTGGCTAAAAACGATTGATCCGGATTGGGACAATCCGCTCTGGTTGAGTTGCAGGCTCGCTGAACTTCTGCCACTGTCGATGGAAAGCCGGCAGATACTGCTTGAAATGCCGCTCGCTGAACGTTTGTCTCAGCTCTCCCGGGTTATGCGTGATAACAAGCTGTTATGAGGGTCGGGTGAGCAAAGACATTGCTGATGATTCTTAACTCACCGATGCCTTTTTAGCAGCACGTAGAGCGCGCCTGTGCCACCGTCAGTGTTAGGTGCTGTGCAGTAGGCGAGGATTTCATCCATTTGCCTTAGCCATCCGGCAGTTTTATTCTTGAGCACGGGCCGTTTATTTGGTGATCGCTGTCCTTTACCGTGAATGATGCGCACGCATCTAAGTGATTTTAGCTGGCATTCGCGGACAAAACAGACGAGTTCCTGCTTGGCTTGATCACGCCTTAATCCGTGCAGATCCAGTTCGGCCTCAATTACGTAGCGGCCACCTCGAAGTCGGCGCACGATTTGCCGGGGGACACCGCTGCGTGCATAATTGAGCTCATCACCTGATAACTCCAGCCAATCATCCGATAATTCATCAGCGAGTTCTTCAATGACTTTTTTTTCATCCGCGATTCGCTGGTGCGGGTAGGGTTTGGGT
>JAHEKD010000176.1 GCA_024638545.1 Gammaproteobacteria bacterium | reverse complement strand
AAGTGCATTTTTTGTAAATTGTTGATCTGTTTGGCCCGTTTTCAGTTGAATGTCACTCCACAGCATGGAGGTAGTTTTATTTGTAACGTGATTAATCATGACTGTCCTGGTGGGCAACCAGTAGCGGCTATCGTAAAGCTCGTACTCGTCCAGCTGCTTTGTTTTTACGTGTTGCCCTGTCTCGTCAAAATATTCGACTTTTCGATAGCGATGATCTTTCGTGTCGATGTAAGCCAATAGTTTGCTGTAGGCGGAGTATTGATACCTGGGAATGCGTTCAACTACATTGCAGGGTAAACCGTCAACAACGGTTTCTTCAATGTAGCGGTTGGAATATTTTTCCCTCTCCTGGGATGAGAGGTCTTCATAGCTGTATTCGCTGCCGACGAACGGGGCGCTTTTATTATTGCTGGCGATTCGTTTGACACGGTTAAACGCGGGTAAGTATATCCACTGATCATCACTTTCCACGACATTGGAGTGAACCAGTATTGCAGTTCCCTTAATATCGGCGGGCCGGTCGAATATGAATTTCCGCCGGTCACCCATGGGCATGAGTTCCAGTGAGTATATTTCCAGGTGCCGCTCCCGCCGCTGGCCGTCTGAGTTCTCCAGGATCATGGTGACGCTGGAGCGCAGGTTTTGATAACCGTCTTCGTGCCGGTCGACCGCATCAATTACGGCATCACCCCTGGCGAGATCATCCTGTGCGTTCGCGCCCGTTGGTGGCAATAAAAATACAATGCTCAATGCCAGCAATACTGAATGTGCCCGTATCGTCATGCCGGCACCTGAACCGTAGCGTCGGCCGCCAGAAAGTTAACCAGCTTTTCCAGCGTGTGCAGCTCGGCAATAAATTGCTCCAGGCTGATATTGACGTTGAAGTGGGCTTCGATCTGGCTTTGCAAACACACAACGGCCATTGAATCGACGATGCCGGATTCGATCAGATCGTCGTGATAGGCCTCTTCTATGTTTCTGTCCGTGAAAATACCGCTTTCATGACAAACATTGAAAAGCGAGTTTTTGATCTGGGTATGTCTGTTTTCCTCGATATGCTTAAACATTTTTTGTTCTCCATTTTTATTGTTAGATTTTGCGTGCCAGATGCAGCCTTTCGCGCTCGAATATAAACTTGATTTTGTGCGTCGGCGTTCGTTCCAGCTTTTTCGGTAAAATGTAGATATGATTTTTACTTAGTGGTGCCGTTACACCGGAGACTGATGTTGTGTAATCGATGGCTGCTTCGATACGCTGGCGCAAAGCGCTGTCTGCCGAAACGCCGGTATCGATCTGTTTGCGCCACACGGGATCATTATGCAGGCGCTTGTCGTCCGGGAAGATGTACACACTCAGAAAGTCGTCATCCTGATTGACCTGGGTCACCATCGCGTCTTTTATGAAAATGCTCCGTACCATCAAATTCGAAAGATACTGCGGGTCGATATAAGTGCCATCGTGCCAGCGTGTAAGCTCTTTCTCGCGCCCCACGATATGAAGCCATCCCGCATCATCCAGCCAGCAAAGATCACCGGTAGGATAGAAGCCATCGGCTGTCAGAATGGCCTGAGCCTGCTCACCCAGGTAACCGGGTGAGACAGTTTTACCTTTAACTTCCAGTAATCCGACCGGTTTGTCTATTCCGGGCACAATCTGCTGTTTGCTCAGCCGGTATTTAAGCGGCTTGATGATGCGGCCACAGGAGCCCGGGTTTATGTCATTCAGGCGGTTGCGCGAGATGATGCCGCAACATTCGGTGGCGCCGTATATATCAATTACGGTGACGCCCAGCTTGCCCATTATTTCAACAATGGCGCCGTCCAGTTTCATTGACGATGAGATTCCGTAGCTGAAGTAGCCACCCAGCTTGTTACGTAACAATATTCGCATGGTCGCCAGCTTGGCTTTATCAAGCGTGCTGATGTCGTAAAGCTTATTACTCTTTTCAATGCTGGTGAGATGCTTGTACAAGTCATGCAGAACCTGCTTGTTTTTCATCTCTTCGAGCACTTCCTTCATTAAATAAATCCAGAACTTGGGGACCGCCATCAGTGCTTTGATGCGTACACCGGCAGATTTGAGTTTTTTAATTTCATCTTCAAGCACATCGTCATCGTCGGGTTCACGGGTGAAATAGGTGACGCTAAAGCCGCGTGTTTTTGTGACTAAAAATTCAACTAAAGTGGCGATGTGCGTATAGGGCCCGATGTTTAACAGGTCTTCGTTATGACGCAGGTTGATAACGTCCACGGCCTCATTCACCTCGGCCACGATATTGCCATGCGATACGGTCACAATTTTAGGCAAACTGGTTGTCCCTGATGTGGGGTAATGGCCAAGGATGGTGGTGGTATCATCCAGCAGGGGTGATTTTTCAATCACCTGGCCCGGTTCACAGGCAGCGAATATATCGGCCACGCTGATGTCGTCAGCAGCAGCGCTTATTTGTTCAAAACCGATGTCTTCGTAAACACCTGACAGATCGGCAACAATTAATCTGGTGTGCAGTTCCAGGCGTGCGATCAGGCGGCGCATTTTCGTCAGCTGGGCTTTGGAAACCAGCATGTAGTCAGGCGGGTTTAGTTTCAGCAGGTGTTCCAGTTCGACCGGATTGGTCTTTGTATCCAGAGGGAAGAGGGCATTTGCCCGGTAAAATGCCGCCATGCCTACCATGTCCCACTCGACCCTGTTTTTACAAAATGTAGCGACCACTTTTTGTTCTATGCCGTTATCGGTAAAGAACCGGACCATCGCCTTGAGGTGATTCAAATAGGCGTCAAAATTGAGCGTATCGTATCCATTACCGGTGTCAAAGCGTATGGCGGGCCGGGCACCGTAGGCCGGTAGCTGGATATCAATGACATCTGCCACGCTCGTGATTGTGTCGTAGGCCTTGAACGATTCATGCCGGGGTTTTACGTTAAAATCAAACATTCATAACTCCTGTTGAAATACTTTTGTGCGGGCGTTGCGGCTTATCGCCAAGAAACAGCGTGCCATCGTCGAATTTCAGTCCCCCCAGATCAAACCCGTGCAGAACAGCCTTTTCCATGATTTGATAAACCTGGCTCGGCACCAGCACCCCCTTGCTGTAGGAATGATTCTGCCCGTCAAACGCAAGCACCAGGGTTTCGGCCAGGCAGCCGTATGACAGGCCGTGCCTCGGCATGCCAACGAACCTGATCTGTGAATCCTCTGGCAGCCTGGCCAGCCCGCTGTCGAAAGCCAGCATGGTGTCTTCATCGCTAAACGCGTCACTAAGATTGGAGGGAACCGACGTACAGCACACAATAGCACCCGGCTTGAGTTGGCCGGGGTGGATCAGTTCGGCTTCCTCTGTATTGGTTGCCACCACCACAATATCGCAGTCCGCAAGAGCGGTAGTTTTGGTTGTAACTTCCGGGTATAAATCCGGCATTTTAAAGATGAGCTGCTCCAGAATTTTTGCGTGTTCAACAGTGATGCCGGAGGTTGCCAGCGCCTTCCTCAAGGACGTTGCGGAATCAGATTCGTCGCTCATCAGGTGCTGATATATCTGATAAGCCTGTCCCTGAATCAAGGTTTCCCCGATATCCACCGCGCGCCGCTGCTCCTCCCGGATGGTATTGAGCAATTCAAACAGGCACTGCTGGCGGGCGTAGCGCAGTCGAAACTCGCTGCCCGGGTTCCGGCTGCCGAGCAGGGTAATTTTTCCTGCACGGGGAAAGAGAATTTGCGCTATCACCATGCCGATATTCCCCGCCGCACCGACGACGGCGATCTTTGCCTGCTCAATATCGAGTCCACGGTGCTGCGCCGAACTCAGGATTCCCTGTATGGTCAACCCTACGGTGTAAGCGTTACCTGTCGTTACCGGGATCTCATAGTCATTAATGGTCTGTGCGTTTTGCGTGATAATGGAGGTATAGGCGCCCAGACCGACAATGGAGACCGGGATATTGTCGTCCCCCAGTTCCCGTGCGACATTGACAGCGTCCTGAACCTTGTCACGCATTTCCCTGGCCAGCCACGGGTCACTTTTGTGAGTGTTGATATAGCCCGGCAGGTAGGGCACGAAGACCAGGTTGATCTCGATAGTAAATTCATTCGAGGTGACGTATTCGTTCTTCACGTGGACGGGCTCAAGAAAGCGGCTAATGCCGTTCCACCAGTTATAGACCTGCTCCTGATTATAGAAATACCCTTCAAATGAGGGAAAGTAATATTCAATCAGTGTTTTTAAATTAACCGGATGGACGATAAACCCGGCGCGTGCATCGATTGCCTGCGGGTCTTCAATAACGGGCCAGCGAGCCTCGAAATATCGGCAGGCCTTGCGCTCCGGGCTTTCAACCGGTGCACCAATCAAATGGCCCACCAGGCAAAATTCATTATTGTTCTGGATCACCTGGCATACCTCTCTGAGGCCGTCAATGAGGCGCTGGATTTCCGCATCGGTGATCGTAACCGGAGGCTGTATACGAATTACCGATAACCTGTTTTTACCCGGATTGCCCTTTAACATCGTGGTGAGCGGCGCTAAAACACGAATGTGGTGATATTCCAATAAATAGCTCGCGACAAGCAGCGACAGTACCCCCTGCTTGCCCGCGGCCCGGAAAAATGGCGATCGCTCCTGCAGTGCAGTGAATTCAAGGCCCAGCATTAGCCCTTTGCCGCGGACTTCTTTAATAATTTGCGGATACTCATGGCGTAACTCCTCAAGCCGGTCAAACAGTCGCTGACCTTTGTGGCTGATTTTATCCAGAACTTCGCCGCCATTTCTCGTCAGCACCTTCAGGGCACTTAACGCCACTTCACTCGAGAAATCATCCTCGCCGAAGGTTGAGGTATGCAAAATACCGAAATCGGGTTCGTAAATATCTTTGCGAATGAGGGTGGCGCCGATTTTCGCGATGGCGCCGCCCAGGGCCTTGCTTAGGGTTATGTATTCGGGTGAAACTTTTGCCAGCGGTGTGTCGGCATAACCATAGATCTGGCCTGTTCGACCACAGCCCGTCTGGATCTCATCGATAATATAAGGCAGCCCATTATTCTTATGCTCGCTCGCCAGGTAGACCAGCGTCCGGTCGCTTAACGGTTTAATGCCGCCTTCACCCATGATAATTTCGAATATTAACCCGATAACCCGGGTAAGTTTGACAGGTTTCAGCTCAACTTTGCCGTTCTCAATGGCAGGGTAGTAAAACGTGCACAGGTTTTCCTGCATCACCTCGGGAATTCGTTGCGGGTTTTCCGGGTCAATGAATATGGATTGAATTGCCGATAAGCCTTCAAAAGATTCGCGGAATGATTTATTGAAAGTTACTTTCAGACTTGAGATGGTCTTGCCGTGATAACCCCCTTTAAAGCAGAGCATGACCGGGTGGTTTTGAAAGCGCTCAAACTGGGCGAGATTGTATTCGTCCAGGTCGTCGCGAAACTCGATCAGATGCCTGTTCTTCCCCGGAAGCTCGGGGCACACCGGCATGCGCTCGACACGGTAGTAAAAGTCGTTGAGTAATCTGCTTAAACGTTCATACTCACGCAGCACTTTTTCGAACCTCACCTTATAAGCGTGTTTTATGGCCGCTTCAACACTTTCAGTGCCTGAGTTGCTAAAATTTACACAGTAGTTTTCGCTATCTGCCGGCAACAGTTCATTTAATCTTTTTGCCAGCCTGGCGCTGGCTCCCCGGACGGTGCCCTGTACGCTGACCGGCAGGTTATTGCGAAGCGCGCCAACCGCTGTTTCGACAATCTCGGGGTGATTGTGGCCGAGTAGCGCAGTGCCGAAACCGCTGACCATATCCAGTACATTTTTTCCGTCATCACACTTAATATAGTTGCCGCTCGCCGATACGGCATGCGTATCCAGTTTCAGGACCGATAACAGATCGGCCAGCTTGGGCTTGCAGTAGCG
>JAHEKD010000175.1 GCA_024638545.1 Gammaproteobacteria bacterium | reverse complement strand
GGCAATGAGTTCAGGCTGGCTGTTAAGCGTGTATGGCTGGTCAATCATGAATTTGGCAGTATTAACGGCCGTCTCACTGGCTTTGATTATTTTAATCGCTTTCAGTATTGGCACTGCACCTAAAAAGACACACTTAGTAAAATAGTTCGGGTGTGTGTTGTTCTTATAATGAGCTGATCACTGGCACTACATGGATACAAACTTAGTGCTAAACTTGCGAAATATTGATTTGCCTGCACTGTGACGGTGTGCAAGCTGAGTTGTTAACATTATTGAATTTTCTAAAAAAGGTGCTTCGATGACAAATAAATTATCTCACTATATCAACGGTGAACTCGTGCAGGGAACTTCAGGACGTTATGTTGATGTTTATAATCCGGCAAAAGGCGAAGTCATTGCCCGGGCTCCGCTGGCAAGTATTGAGGAAATTGATCGCTGTGTTGAAGTTGCGGCACAGGCGGCAGAGAGTTGGGCAGAGGCAACACCCGGTAATCGCGCCAAAATTATGTTTAACTACCTGGCCCTGTTGAAACAGCACAAAGATGAAGTCATAAAGACACTGAGTCGCGAGCATGGCAAGGTCCTCAGCGATGCTGAGGGTGAACTAACCCGGGGGATGGAAGTCGTGGAATTTGCCTGCGGTATTCCCAGCCATTTGAAAGGTGAATTTACCGAACAGGTCGGGTCCAAGATAGATTCTTATTCAGTACGTCAACCGCTGGGCGTGTGTGTCGGCATTACACCTTTTAATTTTCCATGTATGGTGCCGATGTGGATGTATGTGATGGCGATTGCATGTGGAAATTCATTCATCTTGAAACCGTCTGAAAGAGATCCATCAACCCCTTTGTTACTGGCTAAATTATTTAAGCAGGCAGGTCTGCCGGACGGTGTTTTTAACGTCATTAATGGTGATAAAGTGGCCGTGGATCGATTACTTGAGCACCCCGATATTGCCGCTGTCTCATTCGTGGGTTCCACGCCGGTCGCAGAGTATGTCTATCGAACCGGCACAGCGAACAACAAGCGGGTCCAGGCGCTGGGCGGTGCGAAAAACCACCTGATTATCATGCCGGATGCGGATCTGGATCAGGCGACGGATGCCCTGATTGGCGCGGCATACGGCTCGGCAGGTGAACGCTGCATGGCGATTTCTGTCGCTGTTGTCGTTGGTGACGAGACTACGGATAAATTAATCGAAAAATTAAAGCCCCGTGTACAGGCGTTAAAAATCGGCTCCTATACAGATGCCGAGGCGGAACTTGGCCCCGTGATCACCAAAGAGGCCAAGCAGCGCATCGAGGGTTATATTGATGCCGGGGTTGAGCATGGTGCCAAATTACTGGTCGATGGACGCGGGGTAAAAGTTGCTGATCATGAAAAAGGATTCTTCGTTGGCGGTTGTTTATTCGATAATGTCACTACAGACATGACCATTTATACGGATGAAATTTTCGGGCCGGTATTAAGTATCGTTCGCGTCGGTGACTACGAGACTGCCCTGAAATTGATCAATGACCATGAATATGGTAACGGGACCAGTATTTATACACGTGATGGTGATACAGCCAGGCATTTTACGCGCTATGCAAAGATTGGCATGGTGGGTGTGAATGTCCCAATACCGGTACCTGTCGCTTACCACTCATTTGGTGGCTGGAAGCGATCCTTATTTGGCGATTACAGTATTCATGGTATGGAGGGCGTGCGATTTTATACACGCTTAAAAACAGTCACTACACGATGGCCGACAGGTATTCGTGCCGGCGCAGATTTTAATATTCCAACAATGAGCTAACAAAATCTGTGCCTGAAGTAAAGCACGGCTGTATAACTAAATTGAATTCTTAAGATTACTCGCCGGTTATTGCGCTTGGCTATGCTGCAAGCATTCTGTTACACCTGTATATTAACAGGTCCGTGATGTGAGTATGCTAAGCTTGGTTCTTAGTGCTTTACCTTGGGAAACTCTTATTGAGTTTTTTGACAGTATAGCAACTTAACCAACGCCACATTGAAATGACCATAAATGAATTGGATCAAATCCTAAAGCGCATAGACCAGAAAACCCTGCCGCCGGTGCACATGTGGAATCCGCAATTCAGCGGTGATATTGACATGAGGATTGCGGTTGATGGCAGTTGGTATTATCGTGGTTCAAAAATATCCCGCCAGCGTATGGTCAATTTATTTTCGACTATTTTATGTTTTGAACAAGGCCAGTACTTTTTAGTCACGCCGGTCGAAAAATTTCGTATTAATGTTGATGATGCGGTGTTTATTGCCAACCGGGTAGATAAAATTGATGCAAAGCAACAGGTCTTGGTATTCACTACTAATGTAGATGATGAAATTGTCGCTGGTGCAGATCACCGGATTATTGTCCATACAGATCAGCATAATGCTCAGCCAAGACCGTATTTGCAGGTGCGTAATGGATTAACAGCCCTGATTACCCGCAGTGTTTTCTATGAGCTTGTTGAATGGGCGAGCCCCAGAGTGCTTGAGGGTGTTGCTCATCTCGTTATAGAAAGTCAGGGACAGGTCTTTAGTCTGGGCCGCCTATGAAAAAAGCACAGTTCACTGAGTGGTTATTCCACGAAGGCCGATTTAATTCAGGTTTTGACAGCTTTATGGATGCGGTTTGTCTCAAGTTAAATGAACTTGGTATTCCTATTAATCGTGTAAGAATCAGTTTCAGAACGTTGCACCCCCAGGTTATGGCCTGGAGTTGTATCTGGGATAAGGAAACGGGTTCCAGAGTTGTCGATATTGGTAAAGATATAATAGAGTCGGAAGACTATGTTGGTAGCCCGATCGAGTATATTTACAAGCATCAAAAACCACTCAGGCAATCATTGGTAGAGCTACCCGCGGATGCCCATTCAGTATTGTGCGAACTCCAGGCTAAAGGCCTAACAGATTATTACGCCTGTCCTATATATTTTAGCAATGGTCCAGTTAATGTATCGACATTTGCGACAGACCATAAAAACGGATTTTCTGAACAGTGCATTGCGTTCTTGTCCCAGGTCTCTGTGCTGGTTACGCCATTTATAGAAACCCTGGCAACCAGACGCCTGGCACGTAACCTGCTGGAAACATATATTGGTGCCAGAACAGGGCGCCGAATTCTGGAAGGACAGATTCAGCGCGGCGATGGCGAGGAAATTAAAGCAGCAATCTGGTTCAGCGATTTCAGAAACTTTACCCAGTACACCGAGAGCCTGAGTCTTGGGGAGCTGCTTGATACCTTGAATATGTATTTTGAGATAGTGCATGACTGTGTTGAAAAAAACGGTGGGGAAATTTTGCGGTTTATTGGCGATGCAATGCTGATTGTTTTTCCCGCGGATAATTAACAGACTATTAGTGAGGCCTGCCAAAAAGCATTATCCAGCGCTATTGATGCACAATTGCAGGCACAAAAAATTAATTTATCAAGGCAACAATCCGGCAAACCCATTATTGAATTTGGAGTTGGTTTGCACAAGGGCTGTGTTATGTACGGTAATGTCGGTGCGCCGTCGCGATTAGACTTCACGGTAATGGGGACTGCTGTCAATCGAACAGCCAGGCTTGAGAGTTTGACAAAGGAACTGGATGCACCGATTCTTGTTTCCAGTGATTTTAATCAGCAGATTAAAAATTCTGGTGATTACATGGGTGAATTTTCTGTGAAAGGCGTCAGGGATGCGCTTCAGGTTTATTCGATTCCGATTATTTAATCTTTAAAAAACAGATGGATAGTAGAATTTACCAGCGTCATTCACAGTTGTTTACTTTTCCTTGAAATGTAGTGTGCTACTCTCGCGTCGCCGGCCTTAAGAATAGGGGTTGGCACTTTATTTATTTTATTTTGAGGGAAAACAAATGGTCGATGCAGTTGATGCAATTAAAATATTGGGCGGTTTGCTGGGTAAGGCAGGCGGATCTTCAGGTTCCGGTGGTGATATTCTTGGCAATATTTTACGAGGTGCACTAGGCGGGGGCGGTTCGACTAGACCCGGTCAGGGAAACAACGATTTGCTTGGTGGATTGTTGGGGATGGCGATGAAGCAGTTCGGTCAAAAAGCGCCGGCTCAACCCCAGTCAGGGCAATTACAGGAGCAGGGCGGAGGTTTTTTTAAACCTGATTTTGGCCAGACAGAACCCGAACCACAAATCGAGCGTCAGCAGGCTAATGAACAGGCCATGGTCTTGATCAGGGCGATGATCAACTCTGCCAAATCAGACGGCAAAGTTGACAGGCAGGAAGGCGAAAAAATCCTTAAACAGCTGGGTAATGCGAGCCAGGCCGAGATGGATTTTGTTCGCAATGAAATTGCTCAGCCACTCGACGTCCACCAGTTCGCACACAGCGTTCCCGCTGGCATGGAGCAAAATGTATATGCAGTGTCATTAATTTCAATTGAGCTGGATACCAACAAGGAAGCAAGATACTTACACGAGCTGGCGCAGTGCATGGATTTAAGTCCTCAGATTTGCAACCGCATACACGATAAGGTGGGTGCGCCTAAAATCTACACTTGATTTACACCCTGATCTTTAAATAATACGGACTCGTAATCAGCTATCTGATTACGAGCTTTTTTTAATCCAGTTTTATCTCAACCCGGCAGCATACGTCCAAGAGGTCTACCGCCAAACAGGTGCATGTGCAGGTGCATCACTTCCTGATGGCCGTGATCCTTGACGTTTACGATTAGTCGGTAACCATCGCTGGCGATGCCTTCCTGCTGCGCAATTTTTCTTGCAACAGTGAATAACCTTCCCAGTGTGGGCTCGTCATCATCCACGACATCCGCTGCAGTCGGTATCAGCTTGTTCGGTATAATCAATACGTGCGTGGGCGCCTGCGGATTAATGTCCCGAAATGCGGTTACCAGATCATCCTGGTAGACAATGTCAGCAGGTATTTCTTTACGGATGATTTTGCTAAATATGGTTTCTTCACTCATTAGGATGTCCTTCAGTTAGGTTAGTGACTATACGTCATCTTTCTTGGACTGATTGTGGCCTGATGCCTCGTTTTTGATCGCCTCGTGCTGATTCACATTAGCTGTGGCGGGTGTATCGTAAAATTTGCAGGCCCGGTTCCAGGTTTAAGGTCCAATTTACAGATAAGCTCAATATCTACATGCATTTACTCTTCATTCTATGATAAAACGATTATGATTAGAAACATCTGCATTCGAAATTGGGAAGTCACAATGAAATTTAAAGCCTACAGGATAGACAAAACTGAAAAAGGTACTGTAGCAGGGTTTAGACAGATGACCATTGATGAGCTTACTGCCGGTGAAGTGGTGATCAAGGTTGATTTTTCCTGCATAAATTATAAAGACGCGCTGGCTGCAACCGGTAGCGCTCCAATTCTGCGCAGCTATCCCCTGAACGGTGGTATAGACCTGGCGGGCCAGGTTTATCAGTCCGCACATGCAGATTACAGGCAGGGCGATGCCGTGCTCGTTAATGGCCAGGGCCTTTCTGAAATTATGGACGGCGGATTTGCGCAGTATGCCCGGGTGAACGCCGACAACATTGTTAAAATACCCGAAAACCTGGATGCTTACACGGTCATGGCGATTGGTACTGCAGGTTTTACAGCAGCGCTGGCATTTGAGCGCATGGAGAAAATGGGACAGACACCAGAGATGGGGCCGATTGTAGTTACAGGAGCAACTGGTGGCGTTGGGTCTTTAGCAATAGACTTGTTTTCATCCAGGGGATTTGAAGTCATTGCAGTTACCGGGAAATCGGACCAGCACTCATACTTAAAATCGCTGGGTGCTTCTTCCTTTTTGAGTCGTTATGACACGCATCCATCGAAAACACCCCTGGCAAAGGCGGTTTGGGGTGGTGCAGTCGACAACGTCGGCGGTGGCACGCTGACCTGGCTGACGCAGACCA
>JAHEKD010000174.1 GCA_024638545.1 Gammaproteobacteria bacterium | reverse complement strand
GCCGTATTCACGCTACCGGACAACCAGCTCAGTTTAATATTGAGTGGTTCAAACCATTCGCTGAAGCAGAGATAATGCTGCTCAGCGAGCAACTCCGTCGGCGCCATGATGGCAACCTGGTAACCTGAAGCTATCGCATGACAAGCGCTCAAACCGGCGACAACAGTTTTACCTGAACCAACATCACCCTGGACCAGTCTTTGCATCGTTGTCTGCGAACTGACGTCACGGTTTATTTCATTAACCACCCTCAGCTGTGCACCGGTAAGCGAATAGCTGAGATTGTTGAAAAAATCAGTGCATAATTTACTGTGAGTATCAAATTTAGGCGACTGATTGCTTTGGCGTTTGGCCTTTACCCTCTTAAGGCTGCAGTGATGTGCGAGAAGTTCTTCAAAAGCAAGGCGCTTTTGAGCAGGATGAATTTGCTCCAGCAATAACGTTGTATCTGTTTGTTTGGACGGCATGTGCACGGTCTTTAAGGCTTGATGCAAACTCGGTAATTGGTTATCGAGCGCTTCGCAATCAAGATAATCCTCCATGCTCTCAAGCCGCCGTAGTGACTGTTTCACCAGATTCCTCATTCTCGGTTGGGTTATCCCTTCAGTCAGGGGATATATGGGAGTCAGTGCATCGGTCGTGATATTTTCTGGTTTATCGGCGCTGACTTGATATTCAGGGTGTGCTGTCTCGAATCCATCGCGGCCCCGTCTTATTGTTGCAAATCCATATATCCAGTTCAGCCGCCTGATTTTTTGTTGCTGGGCGCGATTAAAATAAAACCAGCGTATTGTGAGCCTGCCAGTGCCATCACTGACACGTGCCAGCAATGTTCTTCTACGCCCGTAAACTATCGAAGTCGCTTCGATTTGAGCACAGAACATAATATCCGCACCTGCAATTAGACGAGCTAATGGCGTAATTTGGGTTCGATCCTGATATTTGTAAGGCAGATGAAAAATCAGGTCATCGACTGTGTGTATACCCAGCACCGCCAGCTTGTCAGCAAGTTGTTTGCCAACGCCCCTTAAACTGGTCACACAAACGTCAGGCATAGAGTTGAGTCGCTCGCCTAGCCGTCATAGCGTGACCTGAATAACGGCCACAGTTAAGCTGCTTAATCGCCCAGAACAAGGATCGCGTCAATTTCGACCATCACACCTTTAGGCAATGCTGAAACTTCGACGGCTGCACGTGCAGGATAGGGTTCGGTCATATAATCGCCCATGACTTCGTTCAGCAGTGGAAAGTTGCTTAAATCAGCCAGATAGACAGTCATCTTGACAGCATCTGCAAGACTCCCTCCGCTGGCAGCAGCCACGGCTCTCAGATTTTCAAAGACTCGGATTGCCTGAACTTTAAACTGGCCGTCCACAACTTCCATAGACACCGGGTCGAGTGGAATCTGGCCGGAAATAAATACCAAGTTGCCTGCATGGACAGCCTGTGAATAGGTTCCAATCGCAGCTGGCGCAGCTTCTGTATTAATAATCTGCCTTGACATAGAAAACTCCAATTGTTGATGTAATGTTGAAACAAAGGTTATGCAATAGAAATCGGACCCGGACGTTGTTTCTGTAAATCCGGATAAATCGATTTTAACGTGTTTATCCCTTTACTCGTGAGATTTTTATTACCCCTTCAAGCGCACGGATCTTACGGATGATGGTCGCCAGATGTGTCCTGTTTTCAACCTCTATGGTAAAACGAATAATTGAAAATTTTCCATCTCTTTCTTCGACAGATACGGTATTAATATTCGAGTGATTGGCGGCTATTACGGTAGCCAGCGAGGCCAGTACGCCCGGTTTATTCTTGGTATCCATGCGCAAGGTCACCGGAAAACTTCGATCAATGTCTTTTGACCAGGTGACTGGAATCCACTTCTCAGGGTGTTTACTGTATTCTGCCCTGTTTGGACAACTCTGGGTATGGATCACCACGCCCTTTCCCTCAGCAAAATACCCGAGGATCTCATCACCAGGAATGGGATGGCAACAGCGTGCGAAGTTAACCATAACGCCTTCAGAGCCCTCGATGGTTAATGGTGAGGGTTCTGCCTTCAGGCGTATACCACAGACATCATCAATTAGCTGGTACATAACCACCAGCGGCAGTCGCTTACCCTGGCCGATATCAGCCAGGAGATCATCCCAGCTGCCAAGGTCAATTCGCTCTATGAGCGCGCTTTTTCTTTCTTCAGTTATCGCGCTTAACGCAAGCCCTTCTTCCTTTAGTTCACGCTCGAGCAATTTTTGACCCAGCTTGATAGAATCAGAGCGTCGATTGCCGTGTAAAAAGCTTCTGAGACTGGCTCTTGCCTTTGCAGTTTTGACGTAATTGAGCCAGGTTGGTGAAGGCACACTGTGTTTGTCTGTTTGAATTTTTACATGATCACCGCTTTTTAATTGCGTGTAAAAGGGCACCGGACTGCCATTTACTTCGATTCCGATACACGAGTTTCCGATCTCAGAATGTATTGAATACGCAAAATCAAGTGCTGTCGCACCTTGCGGTAATTTTTTGATGTCACCTTTAGGCGTAAAAACATAGACCTCGTCAGGAAACAGGTCAACTTTTAAATGCTCAAGAAACTCGCTGGGGTTACCGGCCTGCTTTTGCGTATCCAGAAGATCGACCAGCCACTGCCTTGCATGTTCCTGTGGTGCAATGTTGCTTTCACCACCAAAAGATTTATAATACCAGTGCGCAGCTACACCGGTCTCTGACAGATGGTGCATTTTTTCTGTTCGTATTTGAATCTCAAGCACCTCTCCGAAGCTGCCAAATACGGTCGTATGCAAAGACTGGTAGCCATTGATTTTTGGAATTGCAATATAGTCTTTAAAACGGTTGGCAACCGGTTTATACAAGCTGTGGATAGCACCCAGCGTCAGATAGCAGTGATCACGTGAATCAACAATGATCCGAAGCCCGTAAATGTCACGAATCTCATCGAGTGATACCGCTTTTTTTTGCATTTTCCTGTAGATGCTATAGATATTTTTTTTGCGACTGTAAACTCTCGCTTTAATATTTGCAGCCCGTAGATGCTCCTTTATTGATATCTTGATTTTTGTGAGTATCGCTTTACGGTTACCCTGTTTTCGATCCAGGGTTTTGACCAGCTTTTCATATCGTTTTGGGTACATCGTCTTGAAGCTGAGATCCTGAAGCTCATTTGCCCATTGATTAAGACCAAGCCGGTTAGCAATAGGTGCAAAAATATCCAGTGTTTGCCCGGCAATACGAAGCTGTTTATTGCGCGGCATCGAATCGAGGGTTCGAATATTGTGCAAACGATCCGCCAGTTTGATGAGCATTACGCGAATATCTCTGGACATGGCCAAAAGCATTTTTCGTATATTCTCCGCTTCGGCATGTTCTTTGGTTTCGAACTCGATTTGACCGATTTTCGTCACGCCATCAACCAGATCAGCAACCTCCTTACCAAATTTGTCATCCAGATCCTGATAAGTGACTTCCGTATCTTCCAGCGTATCATGCAGGATTGCCGCGATGATCGTGGTTTTATCCAGATGGAAATCGGCAAGCAGTGAGGCTGCCTGCACAGGGTGTGTAATATAGGGATCGCCGGATTTCCTGAACTGGTTGCGATGTGCCCAGGCACCTAACTTGTAAGCTTCGACAATGTCATCGATCGCAGCCCGATTAAGGTAGGACTTTACCTGAACAACAAGGTCGTGCACCGCCTGTGGATAATCACGGGGTGCACGACGGGAAACCAGATTACTGATCGTCAGTAATTTCGATTTCTTCTTGGTCGCTGGTTGGCTCATTTTCTTCGACTTCTGATTCAGCCAGAAGCATGCGCACTTCCTGGGCTATTGAATCGACTTCTTCCTGAGCATCATCGTAATTCGTTTCGATAAACAGCTCAGGCTCATCCGGTTCATTTAAAATCGCTTTATCGATTAATCCTTCTGCAATTTCCCTGAGCGCAATGACAGTAGGTTTATCATTTTCCTCGGGCACAAGGGCCTCTACACCATAGGTCAGCTGACGCGCACGCTTGGTCGCCAACAACACTAATTCAAAACGATTATCAACATATTCAAGACAATCTTCCACGGTTACACGTGCCATATTTCACCTTTTAAATTCTTTATAATAAATAGTTTGGATTTAATTGAAATATACCATATAAACAAGGGTTTATTTGTTTTTCATTAAATCACAGACAAATTTTTCCAGGTTCCGTTTGCTCAAATCGTTAGCCAGGACCCTGTTGTATACAATTGATTCAAGTTCAGCATAAGCCTGACTAAAATCATCATTAACGATAACGTAGTCATATTCCCGGTAATGACTTATTTGATTGAGCGCATCGCGCATGCGCCGTTTGATTATCTCTTCTGAATCCTGACCGCGCGTCGTTAATCGGCGATAAAGCGTTTCTTTTGAGGGCGGCAGGATAAATATACTGATTGAATCAGGCATAAGTTGCCTGATCTTTTGAGCACCCTGCCAGTCGATTTCCAGCAATACGTGCTTACCCTGATCAAGTAATTCGTATACGGCCGTCTTCGAGGTACCGTAAAAATGATCGAATACTTCTGCGAATTCCAGAAACCCATCTTCTTCGATTAACTGGTTAAATTGCCCGGAATTAACAAAATAGTAGTCCAGTCCATCGATTTCACCCGGGCGGGCAGGCCGCGTGGTATGCGAAACCGCAATTTGAATATCATCATGCGAATCAATGAGCCGCTTTGCAAGAGAGGTTTTGCCCGCTCCTGAAGGTGCAGAGATTATAATTAAACGTGATCCGTCAATCCTCATTATTCCAGATTCTGCGCCTGTTCACGCATTTGCTCTATCAATACTTTCATCTGGACTGACGCGCTGTTAAGCCTGATGTCAATCGATTTTGAGGTGAGTGTATTTGCCTCTCTGTTTAACTCCTGCATCAAAAAATCGAGCCGACGGCCGGAGGTTTTTCGACTGCCCAATATTGTCAGTACTTGCTCGAGATGAACGTTTATTCGATCCAGTTCTTCGGCAATATCCTGCTTGCCAAGAAAAATAACCAGCTCCTGTTCCAGCCTGTGGGAGTCGAGATCAATATCCATTTGCATAAGTTTTTCCTGGAAGTTTTTCCGGAAATTCGCCATGACTTGCGGCAAAATCCCGCGCACCTCCTCCACCAGCGTTTTGATTTCTTCAGCGCGTCCGATAAGCAGCTGTTTTATTTTTTCACCTTCATGCTGTCGCTGTTCTTCGATTTCTGTCAGCGCGGCAGTCAATAAATCCTTGAAGGTTTCTGTAAGCGCATCTTCATCACGATTTGCCATTTCAAGCACACCCGGCCATTGCAGAATTTCCGCTGTGCTGAGTGCTTTAATATTTGAATTCATGTCATTAAGCTGTCGCTGATAACCCAGCAACTGTTTCACAATCTGCTCATTTATCCTGGAATCATTCAAACTGGCAGAGCTGTACTTAATCGTCAGGTCGACTCGTCCCCGGCTCAGCGCGTCTGCGATCATTTGGCGCACCAGCGGTTCTATAAAACGAACTTCCTCGGCTAATCTTAAATTAATATCCAGATAACGATGATTAACTGTGCGTATCTCCATATTGAGTGAGCCCCAATCCTGTGTGATTTCACGCCTTGAGAATGCAGTCATGCCTTTCATAGATTTTTCCAAAATTTAGTCATAGCGAATCAAAATGGTGATCTTTGTCGACACCATTAACAAAAGCTGCGATATTACCATTTTTTCAATACTGCGCTTGTCAACTATCTGCCGTATGAGAGAATAGGCAAATTTTTACGAGTTATTCAGATCATGACGCAAAGACCCAGCAACAGGCAAGCCAATCAAATGCGCGATATTAGCATTACCAGAGAATTCACGAGGCACGCAGAAGGTTCAGTGTTAATAGAATTTG
>JAHEKD010000173.1:541-5918 GCA_024638545.1 Gammaproteobacteria bacterium | reverse complement strand
ACGTGCTCGTCACCGGGGCTTCGGGCGGTGTCGGGTCTGCGGCCGTACAGCTGGCGAAACGTCGTGATGCAACAGTCATTGCGGTTGCCAGCCGAGGCAAGAGACAGGCCGTAATCGACCTTGGCGCTGATGAGGTTGTAGACCGTAATGCTGATTTGACGGAAGCCGTTGGCGAACTGAGTATGGACGTCGTTATTGATCTTGTAGCCGGGCCCAGCTGGCCCTCCTGTCTGGAAGTGCTTGTCCGTGGCGGCCGCTACGTCACGGCCGGCGCAATTGCAGGTTCCATTGTTGAGCTCGATGTGCGAACGCTGTACCTTAAGGATTTATCTTTATTTGGCTGTACCTTTCAAAAGGACAGTGTCTTCAGTAACCTGATTGAATACATAGAGCGGGGTGAGATCAATCCGGTGGTTGCCAAAACCTATCCCCTGAGCGAGATTCGGCAGGCCCAGAAGGATTTTTTAAGCAAGCAGCATGTCGGTAAGCTGGTGCTGATCCCACCGCAATGAAAATCAAGAGCATTGATGTATTCCAGGTCGACTTACCTTTTGCCGGTGGTACTTACCGATTATCCGGTGGGCGTGAATACAAATATTTCGATGCGACTATTGTCCGAATCACAACGGATGAGGGTTTAGAGGGATGGGGAGAGAGCACTCCCTTTGGCGCAACCTATATTGCCGCTCACGCAAAAGGTGTTCGCGCCGGCATTGATGAAATCGCGCAACAGCTCATCGGACTTGATCCACGCCGTATGGATCGACTCAATGACATCATGGATGCTAACCTTGCCGGACATCATCATGTTAAAACCGCACTGGATGTTGCCTGCTGGGATATTTTTGGAAAGTCTGCGAATTTGCCGGTTTGTGACTTGCTGGGCGGCCGGACTAATCAGAAACTGCCGCTAATCTCCTCAACGCATACAGGCACACCTGATGAGATGCGGGAGCGTGTGGCAACTTACAGGTCAAGAGGCTATCGAGGGCATTCAATTAAAATTGGTGCGACCGAACCTGAAGGTGGACCGGCACTGGATGCTGAACGGATCAGGGCCTGCCTGGCCGACAGACAGCCCGGCGAGTATTTTCTGGTCGATGCAAACGGCGGCTTATCCGTGGAGTCTGCACTTAGAATGCTGGAGCTGCTTCCGAGTGCGCTGGATTTTGTGCTGGAGGCACCCTGTGGGACCTGGCGTGAGACATTATCCTTGCGAAAACGAACCACGCGACCAATAGTACTTGACGAACTTATCACTTCAGAGCAGAACATCGTAGAACTCGTCCAAGATGATGCCGCCGACGGCATCGGCCTTAAAATATCAAAAAGTGGCGGCTTGACGCGTGCGCGACGGCAGCGGGATTTATGTATTGCAGCGGGCCTGACGATGAGCGTGCAGGATACCGTGGGCTCTGACATCGCCTTCGCTGCCATCATTCATCTCGCTCAGACGGTACCAGAGCGCTATTTAAGATGCGTGCTTGACGTTCGCGACATGGTCACCGTAAGCACTGCGGAAATAAATGCCCCCGTTCACAATGGCGGAGTGAGTGCCCCTGCGCTGCCAGGGCTCGGCATCAGGCCAAAGCTCGATAGTCTCGGCCAGCCCCTGATTCGATATGGCTAGCGCATATCCCAGGGTTTGGAATCTTGGGTCCATCTATCCATACAGACAGGTCAAGCACCGACGTGTTTTTCTATATAGGATTTTATGGCATCTACGCTGGGTGCCATGACTTCATATTTTTTCGGCATATCTTCAATGCCGTCATGACTGGCCGGACGATCAGGTTTATGGCCAAGTGCTTCAACGACTGTGGATTCAAATTTTGCTGGTAAGGCTGTCTCCAGGCAGACCATGGGGACCCCATCCTCGATAAACGCTTTTGCCACTTTTAAGCCATCTGCCGTATGCGTATCGATCACTAGTCCGTATTCACTTTTTATCTCGCGGATGGTTTGTATTCTGTCATTGTGTGTGCTGCTGCCTGACTTAAATCCATAGGCTGCTATGTCCTGGTAAAATTTCGTTTTTGATATATCAAAATATCCACTGGTCTCAACCTGCTTCCACAACTCACTGACAATCTTGGGATCACGACCCACCAGATCGAAGATAAAACGCTCAAAATTTGAGGCCTTGGAAATATCCATGGAAGGGCTCGAGGTGATATGCACATCATCTTCATCGCGAACGCGATAAATTCCGGTACGGAAAAATTCATCCAAAACATTATTCTCATTTGTTGCCAGAACTAACTTGTCGATTGGCAAACCCATCTGCCTCGCTATATGACCTGCGTAAATGTTCCCAAAATTGCCGCTTGGCACAGTAAATGAAATCTTCTGGCGATTATCATCTGTGACTGCAAGATACGCCTTAAAGTAATAGACAACCTGTGCCATTACGCGCGCCCAGTTAATCGAGTTAACGGTGCCGATCTTGTAGCGCGCCTTGAAGGCAGCATCATGGCTGACACCTTTAACCATATCCTGGGCACGATCAAAACTGCCCTCAACTGCAACGTTGTAGATATTATCTTCATCCAGGGAGTACATCTGCGCTTCCTGGAACGGGCTCATTCTTTGATATGGAGACAGCATAAATACCCGCACATGTGATTTTCCGAGCATTGCATATTCAGCACTTGGACCGGTGTCACCTGAGGTTGCACCGAGTATGTTTAGCTGTTGATTATTCTTTGTCAGAATGTACTCAAACAAATTGCCCAGAAACTGCATGGCAATATCTTTAAATGCCAGCGTCGGTCCGTTAGATAGCTCCAGAATATAGAGGTTATGCTTAAGCTTTGTGACCGGGGTAATCTCAGTGCTGCCGAATTTATCAGCGGTATAGGTGGAATTAATAATCTTCCTCAAATCTTCAGCGGGAATATCGGTTGCGAATCGAGAAATAATCTCATATGCCAGATCAACATATTTTAAACCCCGCCAGCAATCCAGTTCATGATCACTGATAAAAGGATAGTGGTCACATATGGACAGGCCGCCGTCATCAGCCAGTCCAGCCAGTAAAATTTCGGAAAACGAACGATCGGCCATGCCGCCGCGAGTGCTTACGTATCGCATTGATATATCCATGGATTTTGCAGGCTATTATAACCATATGCGCGGCGATGAAGAAACCGCATTCATGCCATAATTCAGATAACTTGAGACAAATACATTTTCAGCTTGTGCTCATGCAGCGTAGGTTAAATTTCTTACAGTTCTCTGCAACTAATTTATAGATGCACATGAAAATTGTAAAAATTTTTGGTCTGCTGCTGGTGTTATCGCTGTTTATTGCGAATTGTTCATCGAACCGGGACTGGCGAACCGCCAGCCGGGATTCCGCAGGACTGGCGCCTGACCCATTTGCAACCACTGAGGCTATCGTACATGTCTACGGTGCCAGAGCCTGGAGCTGGCGTGGCTGGTTTGCAATTCATACCTGGATTGCCGCCAAAAAGTCGAATCAAAACTACTACACGGTTTATGATGTAGTTGGCTGGCGCCAGCACCATGGCGGTCCGGTAATGCGAGCCTATAAAGATATACCTGATCGCCTGTGGTATGGCGAAGAACCCGAATTGCTGCAAGCCCATATCGGTGAAGGCGTTGACAAGCTGATAGCAAAGATCGACGAGGCAGCGCAGAGCTATCCCTGGAAAACAAGCTATAAGGTATTTCCGGGACCGAACAGCAACACTTTCACCGCCTGGGTCGCCGAGAAGGTTCCCGAACTGGAGCTGGAGCTGCCATTTACGGCCATTGGTAAAAATTTTGTAAAATTAAGTCCCGATTAAGCCGTCCACTTAGCACCCGATGTCGACATCCATTAACAGCGTGCTCTGGATTAAGACCAGATGATCGCTAAATTCAATAGCACAATTCCACTTGATATTTAAAAAATCGATATAGTTAAATATACAGTTTAACGGCATAATTCCCTGCCCCTGAATGTATGAGTAAATTTTCAAATGTGGTTTAGAAATCTTTATCTTTTTGAGTTTGACGCTGCGTTTACTTATGATGCACAGCAGATGAGTAATGCACTCGCATCTAAAATAATCATGGACTGCCCGGCAAGTCAGCGAGAGAGCGTGGGGTGGAGCTCGCCTTTCGGCAGAGACAGTGAACTGATGGTATTGGCGAGTCAGGGGAACATCCTGCTCCGAATGGCTCGCCAGGAGCGTCTTCTGCCTGCCAGTGTCCTCAAGGACCATTTAATGGAGCGCGTTGAAAAAATTGAAACCAGGGAAAACCGCAAAATCGGCACACGTGAAAGGCGCGGGCTACGGGAAGAACTGGAGTTTGAGCTTTTACCCAAAGCGTTCACAAAGCGCAGCCACCTCGACGCCTGGATTGATAGTGCCAACAGCCGGTTAATTATTAATACCTGCTCCGCACCCCGGGCTGAAAACTTTGCGAAATTATTAAGAAACACGCTGGGTAGCCTGCCGATTGTACTACCGGAAACAGATACATCTCCGGTCACCACCATGACGCAGTGGATGAGAAATGGCAGACCACCCGAACCGTTTGAATTTGGCCAGGATTGCTGTCTCAAGACGCTGAATGAACAGAACGGGACGGTTACTTTCAAAAGGCACGATCTTTCTGGTAATGAACTTAGAAGCAATCTGGAGGCCGGAAAGCTGGTTACTCAGCTCGAACTGGTCTGGAACGATAAAGTCCGGTTTATTCTGACTGAGAACCTCAATTTCAAACGACTGCGCTTTGTTAACATAATGAGCGATAATCTTGACCAGCAGAGGTTTGAATCTGCGCAGGAGAAAATCGATGCAGAGTTCTCACTCATGGCGGGAGAGATAACACAGATGCTTAACCAACTGATGCCCGTATTAACATAAGTACACCCTTAATCTTCATAATTTTTTTGACTGCCTGTTCCTGCATTTATAAATAAATACCTATACCGGTAATGACGCAAAAATAGACAAATAGCAGGATAGATTGATACAAGTAAAGGTTATAAACCCGAGCGGGTGGTGTTGTGAAAATATTATTCACTAATCTGATTGCAAGCGGCAAGGTTGCCAAGGGTAGAATGAATGCCCAGATTTCTTTGGTGAGCAGCCAGTAAAAGGAGACGATATAGGCTGAAGCAATCAGGACCAAGATCTCATAATTAGCGAAAATTACGCCGAAACGCACGGCCAGGGTTTTTTTACCGGATCCGGCATCTTCATTGATATCACGTAAATTATTGATAGCGATGACTACCGCAGCCAGCAAGCCTGTTTGCAGTCCTGCAATAAAACTCGCGAACGAAAGGTTAAGTGTTAGGACATAATAGGTTCCCATCACAGCGGTCAGCCCAAAAAAAAGAATGACAAATAACTCGCCC
>JAHEKD010000173.1:0-531 GCA_024638545.1 Gammaproteobacteria bacterium | reverse complement strand
ATTGCGACGATAATCCAGCCGCCATGCATGACTAGCGGTATGGAAAAAAACAGTGCGCATATATAAGCCAGGATACCCGCCAGCATCACGGCGTCAGCATCTATCAAGCCTGACTGAGAGACCCTGACCGGTCCTAATCGCTCAGATGTATCACCACCGGTTTTGAAATCAATTGCATCATTAAATAGATTTGCACCAATCTGTATCAATAAACAGCACGTTATACAGCTAAACAAAAGCCACCTGTTTATCACCGCGCCATCTTGAAACGCCAACACAGTCCCGATTAATACAGGCACCACTGAAATTACCAGTGTTCTTGGCCTGATTGCCAGCAACCAATTTTTTATTGTCGACATCGTGTGATTCTGTGCTGCTAAGGTCATCGCTATTTTGTTAATCAATATATTTGCTGGAAACCAGGTCGCATCAGTATTGTTTGAAAAGCTGGCGATGAATAATATTATCCCGAACCGTGGCAATAATTAAAAAGTTTTTCCCTGTTTAACGGTTACAGGATAAGCATTGCGC
>JAHEKD010000172.1 GCA_024638545.1 Gammaproteobacteria bacterium | reverse complement strand
CCTGTATGGGTTTTACGACCAAAGGCCGGCATTATGTTATCAGCATATGTGCCGGCACAAGGGCCCGCAGGCATCGTTGACGCTATGTCGAGGACCCTGACCGAGTAAAATGCCCACAGGGTGTGGCAAGGGACCGTCGCAGTGGCAGGGTGGTGAGAAATGCGGGTTAAATCCAGTTAAAAGTAATCTACGCGGCTTGATTATCATCAAGATCGACGCCAGTTAATACTGAAACCAACAGGACGCTGAATATGCCGAAGATCGAAATATATACCAGCCCACTTTGTGGCTACTGCTACATGGCCAAGAACTTACTGAAACAAAAAAATACTGATTTTGATGAGATTAATGTCCTCGGTAACGCTGCTAAGCGCGCAGAGATGACCCGCCGCAGCCAGCGGACGTCAGTGCCACAAATTTTTATCGATGACCAACACATTGGCGGCTTTGACGACATATATGCTCTCGATAAATCCGGCAAGCTTGATCCACTGCTCGCCGACATCAAGGCATAAACCGGCAAAAAAACAGTGTCTGCAAGCCAGTCATTGCCGGCTCTCTTATGTGCTTGGATTACTGTATTCGATATCCGGCACACACATTAATGCTGTGGCTTGCGGTATTCCCGGGGCACAGCCGGTAACATGCCTTTAAGTTCCGCTGGATTTAAATACAACCACTTGGCCGGGCATGCGGCTTGCTTGCAGCAAATTCTTTAAATAGTGTTGAGGCCGCTCTGCTAACAATCTGATCTATCATTTTGGGCCCAGAGGATGACAATCTTGCGTTTTTGTGCTGTAAGCGATTACATTACTATCTTGATAGCATTAGCGTACAGTGTGGTGAACATGACTCATAAAGACATTTTGTATCCTTATGAATGAAAAATTATTATCACGCGCAGCTAACATTGCGGATTTGAAACGCATTGCAAAAACCAGAATCCCGGCATTTGCATTTGAGTATCTAATGGGCGGTTGCAACGATGACAGGGCCTTGACAAATAATCGTCATCAACTCGATCAGATATTCCTGCAACCTCGCAATTTAAATCACGCCACAGTCGTGGACACAAGCGCTACACTGTTCGGGCGCACCTATGACAGTCCAATCGGTATCGCCCCTGTCGGTCTTAGCGGCGTGGCCTGGCCCAGGGCATCCGAGTTCCAGGCGCAGGCCGCGCATAAGCATAATATTCCATTTGTCCTGAGCAGTGTTGCAACCACATCCATAGAGACCGCTGCTCGCCATGCAAAAGAAAATTTCTGGTTTCAGCTCTATCCACCCAGGGACCTTGAGATGCGTTCGGACATGCTCAGGCGCGCCCGCTATGCAGGTTGTGAGAACCTGGTCGTGACTGTTGATGTTCCCAGCCTTAGCTGGCGTCCCAGGGACATAAAAAATGGTCTGGCGATACCGCCAAGAATTTCCCTTAAAAGCGTCTATCAGACCATAACCCATCCACACTGGGCGATTGCCACAGCCAAAGCCGGCATGCCAGAATTTGAAACACTTAAACCTTATATAAATACAAGTCAGGGTTTAAAAAAGACCGCACAAAATATCCGCCATGCATTAAGAGAAATAGTCGACGAGAGCGTGCTGAGACAGATTAGAGATAGCTGGCATGGTAATTTGATTGTAAAAGGCATACTCAGTATTGATGATGCACGCTCCGCGGTTGACTGCGGTGCAGACGGACTCATTGTTTCCAATCATGGTGGCCGTCAACTCGATGCGGCCGTGTCTCCGATACAGGTCCTGAGCGATATCAAGGATGAGCTTGGCGAGCGCGCCGTAATTATGGCCGATAGCGGCGTGGAATCGGGTGTAGATGTTGCCCGATACCTTGCCTGTGGTGCACGGATGGTTTTCGCAGGCCGGGCATTCATGTATGGCGTGAGTGCCCTGGGACGATACGGTGGCGCACACACTATTGACATATTAAATTCTGAACTAAGACAGGTTCTGGAACAGTTGCGCTGCCCGAATACGTCTGCGTTGCCAGATTATCTAACCTGAGATTAGGACAAATGCTGTCTGGATATATGCCTGCCGAAATAGATTATAATCGTTGCTGATGTGCGACTTAGCCTTAATTAATCACTAACATGCTGATCTTCACATGACACCATTCATCTCACAAATTAACATTTATCCGCTGAAATCTGCGGCCCCGATATCGCTTGACAGCGCATTACTCACAAGTGCCGGTCTTGAACATGATCGACGGCTGATGTTAATCGATGAAGCCGGCGTCTGTATCACCGCACGGGAATTCCCTGAATTACTGCATGTGCATACACAGATTAACAGCCAGCAATTTCAATTCAGCTATAAAAATTACTCGGTAAGTCTCAATTTTGATACCTGCAAAAACGAAAAAATAAAGGTCAATATACACGGCTCTATCAGTATGGCCACCCTGGTATCACCGGATCTGGACGTGTGGTTCTCCGGGGCGCTCGGCATCCAGTGCAGATTAGTCACCATGCAGGATGCAGATGTTCGGGAAGTTGAAGCTGAATGTAACGGGCACGATGGCGATGTTGTCAGTTTTGCCGATGAACATGCATTATTATTAATTTCGGAAGCCTCGCTGGAAGCCCTGAACCAGCGTTTGGATAAACCGGTGAGCATGAAAAACTTCCGTCCTAACCTGGTCGTCGCAGGCACCCGCGCCTTTGCTGAGGATGACTGGCAGCGGATTCGTATTGGCGGGAATGCGTTCAGGATTGCGCAGACATGCCAGCGATGTAAACTGACCACTATTGATCCGGAAACGGCCGAAGTCAGAGAGGATAATGAACCTTTAAAAACCATGCTCACATTCAGGCGCAATGCGTCCGGAAGAGGCGTAATATTCGGTGTTCACATGGCGCCGGTTGGCAAAAGCGGTTTGTTATGCCTCAATGATGAAGTCCTCATTGAAAAGTGAACTGATATAACCGTAATTGCCGGGGACACAATACTTAACTCATAAGTTAAGTATTGTGTCCCCGGGTCTGGGCAAGTTTTTTAACCGCTAAGACTTTATAAAATACCAATCATTGCTTAGTTTTCCAACGCCACACCAACAATGAATAACACAGCATAATCCTGCTTGTTGCATCCCTCGACCGGAGGCATCGGGGCGCCGGGCGCAACTTTGAATGCGGACCTCGGCGCCTTCGCCGGTGAGCATGAGTTAGTGTGAGTCGGCGTGTAGCGTGCAGATCGACACCCAAGGTGTGTCACATCGTGCAGCCTCGCGCCCTTGGCGAGTTCCCAGCGTTGAGCGCCATCGCCGTCCGCCGTATGGATGGTTAATACGGTGATTACTTCGCGATCGCCTGTAACCAGGTATCGACCAGCAGCTAACGGGAATGCTGGCTTTTCCATAATCAAACCATTTTCTTCCAGCCACCAGTCTGTGCTGTCAAATTGCCACAGTGCCGGGGCAACACCACCGGCAGCTTTCAGTTGTTCATAGTTATCCAGTCGCACACCTCGTGGACCCGGATCCCTCTCCCAGAGACCCCAGGATTCTGCCCCGCTACCGGCACTCGCCCCTGGATTTCCCAGTGCCGCAATGAATTGCGTTGGGATACGTTTGAACACCGCCTGATCTGTGTCAGCGGCGTGTGCCTGCTGTAAAGCTGCAATGCCGATCACAAGGCATCCTGCCGTCAGACTGCTGCCGATAATCCTGCACGCTTTAAGAGAAATCGCAGACATAACGCTTGGCCGGCAAACGCTTTTTTCTGCGGATCTTGTAAAATTATTTATCATAACTAACCCATAATTGCATTCACTTAAAAAACAAGAGAAATCCTGTTCATCGAAAAAGTAAGTTACAGCCCCGGAAGATTCTGCAATCAGCAGCTAAACAAACGTTCGTGGATGACTATAGTATACGTCAAATCTGCTGACCTAGAGGTGCCGAGCATCTTGATTACCCGGTGAATTTTTCCTGAGAAAAAGCTAAGGTTTACCAGCCTTGTTCACGCCAGATTGTGTTTACATCACTGTGCTGTCATAATTTAAGTTCACACATCTAAAGGAGAATGAAAATGGCATACTACATGTTCCAGGCTAGCTACACACCAGCCGCGATCAAAGCAATGGTCGACAACCCCCAAGACCGCGAGGCCGCGGCGCGACCCTTGATTGAGGCGGTCGGAGGGAAACTCCATCAACTGTTCTTTTGTTTCGGCAAGTATGACATAGTCGCTTTGATTGAAGCACCAGATGACGCGGCAATGACTACAGGTGCCATGGTCGTTGGCGCCTCCGGCGCTTTTTCAAGCGGCAAGACCACCAAGCTTATGACACCAGCGGATGCGATGGAAGCAATGACGGCAGCGAAAAAAGCTGCCGCGAGTTACACTCCTGTTACTGGCTAATCAGCTATTATCAACAGCATCGGTTACCGCTGCAAGGTGCAGCTAGCCCGCATTTCTCACCGGACTTCGTCGCGAGACGGTTAAAGGATGCGTCCTGTATGGGTTTTACGACCGAAGGCCGGCATTATGTTATCAGCATATGTGCCGGCACAAGGGCCCGCCGGCATCGTTGACACGATGTCGAGGACCCTGACCGAGTAAAATGCCCACAGGGCGTGGCAAGGGACCGTCGCAGTAGTAGGGTGGTGAGAAATGCGGGCTAGAGCTGTCGGAGAATTGAACATTTAATCCTCCAACACCTAATTCAAATAATGATCCGGATCAATCAAATCAATGATTTCATGCGATCTTCACAACTGCAATACAACGATTTCACATCCAGCTTTGTACTATACCCCTTCAACCTAAACGTTACAAACTGGAGATTTAAATGATTACTGGAGTACACAACATTAAAACACTATTTTCCGCTTTATCACTTGCCCTGATATTCAGCTTAGCGGCACATGCCGATTCTCACAGCAAGAGCGATATCGTCGATACGGCGATTGCTGCTGACGATTTTAACACGCTGGTGGCAGCTGTACAGGCGGCTGATCTGGTCGATACGCTTAAAGGTGAGGGTCCATTTACAGTTTTTGCACCCACAGACGAGGCATTTGCCGCCCTGCCGGAAGGAACCCTTGACGATCTGCTCAAGCCTGAAAACAAAGATAAACTAACAGCCATCCTGACCTACCATGTCCTTCCCGGTAAAGTGATGAGTGGCGATATCGCAGGCAAGTCCATGGATGTAGAAACGGTGCAGGGTACAACTGTAGCTATAGACGCAACTTCCGGCGTGAAAGTAGACGACGCGATGGTAACAAGCGCTGATATTGAGACCAGTAACGGCGTAATTCACGTCATTGATAAGGTTATTCTACCTGAATAACTTTTTCCTGATAGTCCTCTACCTTCGGGAACCGGCCTCCGGTTCCCTTTTTTTATTTAGACCTTAGACAATCCGATGGTACTGACTTCACACTCAGAACTCGGAAACACAGGTAAGTAAAGCGGAATGTGGCTGGAAGAGCTCGTCGCCCCATACTAAATCTTCCCTGATACAGCTGCAGACATCACGCTTGTCTTACTGTTACGCAGCCAGCTAACGATAGATCCAGGTAACGAGAGCCCGCAATCTCAATCGGCTGCGACCCATCGTTTAATAGCGATGCGCTGGCACAGTCGAAACTGCTCAAACCATCAGACTAAATAAAGTCGGGAGTGACCGATTGCGAGGCATTGTATTTTTTCAGAGTGTCACGGTCCGTTGAGGGACCTGACCGAAAATCCCATATCAATTGAATTAATTCAGCAGTTCCTGAAGCGGCGAAAGCCTGTAGCCGCCTTTCGTCACGCAAGCACTGTATTTTAAAATGTTCATGAATTTGCCAGCAAACCATTTACTGAGGTCGCGCTGTTACCTGGTTCCGCAACTCCAGCCTGCATTTCTCACCGGACTTCGTAGCGAGACGGTTAAAGGATGCGGCCTGTATGGGTTTTACGACCAAAGCCCGGCATTATGTTATCAGCATATGTGCCGGCACAAGGGCCCGCAGGC
>JAHEKD010000171.1 GCA_024638545.1 Gammaproteobacteria bacterium | reverse complement strand
CCGATGGTCATTCGCCTGTGACAAGTCAAGCAGTGCCTGATTCACGGGCATGGGAAGGCAGAAACCCAGTAATACAGCCCCCAGGCAATGTTTTTTATGCCTTGCCGCAAAATCATAGGCGATCAGTGCGCCCATACTGTGGCCTGCCACAATGGCTTGTTTTAGTTCCAGCTTGTCAAAGACCTTTGCCAGCCAATCGGATAAGTGTTCAATCTTATTCAGCGGTTCACCTGCTGAGCGACCATGGCCCGGCAGGTCAACAGCCAGTACATTGATACCGACACTGGTGAAATAACGGTTAAACAGGGCCCAGACAGTATGGTCCATGGCAGACCCATGTATAAATATCCACGTTCGTTGCCCGGGGTGAAAGGATTTTCCGGAGGTGCCGATAAAAATATCAACGTCATCAATCTTTACAATCATTTCAAAAGCCTCTTGACAGCCCTGAAACCAGAATCCATATCGTCCTTTAGATCCTGAAAATCCTCAAGGCCGATCGACAGTCGAATCAGTCCGGGTGATATGCCGGCTTTGATCAGGTCATCTTCAGTCATACGGCTGTGTGTTGTGCTTGCCGGATGCAGCACCAGGGATTTGGCATCACCAATGTTGGCCAGGTGTGAAAACAGGCTCATGTTTTCGATAAATTTGCGCCCGGCATCGCGCCCGCCCTTGATATTGAAACTCAGAACTGCCCCGGCACCATCTGAAAATAGCCGCGCCGCCAGATCATGTTGAGGATGATCGGCCAGATAGGGATGAAATATTTTTTCCACGAACGGGCTTTCATTTAAATAATCAATCACCGCGTGGGTGTTCTCAATGTGTCGCTGCATGCGCAATGATAATGTTTCAATACCCTGCAGGATTAAAAACGCTGAATGTGGGCTAAGACACGCACCAAAATCCCGCAAGCCTTCACGCCGTGCACGAAGAATAAAAGCAGCGGGTCCGAATTCTTCGGCGAAATTCAGGCCATGAAAACCGACGTAGGGCTCACTCAATGACGGAAATTTCCCTGACTTCTGCCATTCAAAGTTTCCGCTGTCAACTAATAATCCACCTATAACCGTGCCGTGGCCGGCAAGGAATTTTGTTGCTGAGTGCATCACCAGGTCAGCACCAAGCTCAAACGGCTTGCATAAATAAGGGGTTGTGACAGTTGAATCGATGAGTAAGGGCAGATCATGGGAATGTGCGACTTCGGCAAGCGCGGGAATGTCTGTAACATCCATGCTTGGGTTAGCAACGGTTTCTGCAAAAATAAGACGCGTGTTGGCTTTTATGGCCTGGGCATATTTTTCAGGCGCTGTCGGATCGACAAAGGTTGTCTCAATCCCAAATCGACGTAACGTGTAGTCGAGTAAATTATGACTGCCGCCGTAAATAGCCCTGGCAGCAACAATGTGTGAACCCGCGCCCATCAGCGTTGTCACAGCAATATGCAGGGCCGCCTGACCGCTTGCAACAGCAAGTGCGCCAATACCGCCTTCCAATGCTGCAATGCGTTCTTCCAATGTGGCATTGGTTGGATTTGATATGCGTGAATAAACATGCCCGGCATGCGCGAGATGAAAAAGTGCCGCCGCATGTTCACTGTCTTCAAAACAAAATGAAGCAGTTTGATAGATGGGTGTTGCCCGTGCACCGGTGGCCTCGTCGGGCTGCTGGCCGGCGTGGAGGGACAGCGTATCAAATCCCGGTTTTGACTTCGTATTTTTGCTCATAGCGTCGTTATATCACTCCTTAAAAATCCTCATTAATCCCTGTAAACTGCGTTTTACAGAGGTTATTTTATTCCATTACTTCGTTAAAAAAGTACTCCATGCTCATTTAGAAATGTAAACTGCGCTGCTGAGTGCGTTTTTGCCTTGCCCAGAAATAAATTACCCGGCTGTAAAAACACTTTTCTATCAATGCTTTCAACTGCATTTTTTATGTCGTGCTCTGAGCAAAACTTCTTTGTTAAAAACACGGCTTGAACCATTGATCATGATCTCTTTAATCCACTCCGGAATGTGCTGCAGGCAATTAATGTATTTTAGTTACACAAGCAGGTTGAGCATCTCGCCCGGGCATTAAAAGTTAATCAGCTTAGCTGGTCGTGTATTGTAGAGTAAGAACTGACAATAGCATAATCCTACACATGCCCAGGTATTCGAGCCGCTATCCAGGATATTGTTTTGAAAATAGTCGGCTTTATGGTGTGGATCGTCATTAATTAAGGCTGCCCGGGTAGATGGACTATCTTGACTCATGTCCGGCAGTGCCGGGACTTTGCAGGTCAACATCACCTGACGCTTCAACTGATTCCAATTCATACCTGGGGTCAATCTCTAATCCGCCGGGCGAGGATATGGCATCAGGCAGCGCAATGAAGGTCTCTTTTTCCTGAGGTGTTGCACGTTGTGGAATACGTACTAATATGATCGCAACATAAATGATAATAACGCCGGTAATAAAATAAAAAAGACCGTTGGTATCAATAAACTCCATCATAAAAGCAGCGATTGTTGGTCCGACTGCCGCGCCAAGCCCATAGGCAAGCACCAGGCCGCCACTGGCCTTGACCAGTTCTTCAGGGTTTAGATAATCGTTAGCATAGGAGATGCATAAAGGATAAAGCGTCTGAGTTGTTGCCCCGAGAAAAAGTGCCGTCATGTATAAGAGTAATATCCCGGGAGCCTTTATCAGAATCAGGGGAACGGCCGAAATTCCCAGTGCCAGACTGACGCCCAGGATAACAATACGCCTGTCGTAGATATCCGAAAGTTTTCCAAGTGGATATTGAAATACCAGTCCGCTGATCATGTATAAAGACATGAACACGGTGATTGTGCTGACACTATAATCCAGGCCTTTAATATATACCGGTGCCAGGCCGATGATGGCGCCAATCACCAGGCCATTGGCAATACAGCCGCTCATGGCAACAGGGGAGATTTTAAATAACTTGCTGAGCCTGAAATTACTGGACTCGACCGGCGCGGGATGAGTACTTTTAGTCAGCGATACGGGAATCAGTGCCATGGCATAAAACGCCGCGCCTATCATGAAAAATTCAGGCCCTGTCAACTCGCCAAAATTGAGCAAGAGCTGGCCGGACGCGAATGCAAAATTTACGGCCATCATGTAGACCGAGAGCACGGCACCCCGATTATGTTTTGATGTCCTGGAATTAAGCCAGCTTTCCACGACCATGTACATGCCGGCCAGGCAAAAGCCGAGTGCGCTTCGTAATATAATCCAGACAGAGACAAACGTAAAAAACGGAAAAATCAAAATCGCACTGGCAGACGCACCGCAGAAAACGGCAAAAGCACGGATATGGCCGACACGATTAATCAGTTTTGAACTCACCAGCGAACCGATGACCAGTCCAAAATAAAAAGCGGATGTCTGGTAGCCGATGACCTGTTTTGAAAAACCCTCCAGCTCCATACGCAAGCTGATGAATGTTGAGAACATGCCATAGCCGGCCATCATCAGGGCGATGGACAGTATCAGTAGGCTGACGGATTTTAATATTTCCTGGGCGCTCATTTGCTGATGATTCAACTATTGCGATGGTTGACAAACGGGCGCGATAATACCTCTTACCGCTATGATTGCAAGCTTAAACTTAAATTGTGAATGTGAATTTGTATAAAAAAATTATGCTGCAGCAAAGATGAAGGCATATTTTCATCTTCAGGGAAAATGACTTGAACTATATCGCCAGCCTGATTCTGTTGGAGAACTGATCGGTTCTTTGAAGACCGTATTCCTGCCATAAGGTATCCAGCGCATGGACCAGGTCTTTAATCGTTGAATCGGTATGCAAAGGCGTGGGGGTGATCCTCAAGCGCTCAGTCCCGCGGGGGACGGTTGGATAGTTAATGGGCTGAATATAAATGTTAAATCGATCGAGTAGTTCGTCGGACATTTTTTTGCACAGTTCGGCATCACAGACCATCACTGGAATGATGTGACCTTCGGTTGCGAAATGCGGAATCTGTCTCTCGTCTAGCGCGTCACGCACTTTTTGCACATTTACTTTTTGCAACTCGCGCTCGGTCCTGGAATTTTTCAGGTGCCTGATGCTGGCGATGGATGCTGCCGCAGTGGCGGGTGGCAGTGCAGTGGTAAATATAAAACCTGATGCAAAACTGCGCACATAATCGATTAGATTAGCTGATCCGGTGATGTAGCCACCGATCACTCCAAAGGCCTTGCCCAGCGTTCCCTCAATAACAGAAATCCGGTGAGTCAGTCCTTCGCGCTCGGAAATTCCGCCACCACGCGGACCATACATACCCACTGCGTGAACCTCATCTAGATAGGTTAATGCATTGAACTCATCGGCGACATCACAGATTTCCTTTATCGGTGAAATATCGCCTTCCATGGAGTAAACGGATTCAAAGGCGATGAGTTTTGGTTTTTCAGGGTCAATTTTGCTGATCTTGTTTTTCAGATCATGCGGATCATTATGCCTGAATATTATCTTTTCGCAGTTGCTTTGGCGGATACCTTCAATCATCGATGCATGATTGCCCTCATCTGATAATACGACACAGCCCGGCAATGTAGCAGCAAGGGTGGATAACGTTGCCCAGTTTGATACGTATCCCGAAGTAAACAGCAATGCAGATTCCTGCTGGTGCAAATCGGCCAGTTCCTCTTCCAAAAGCACATGGTAGTGATTGGTGCCGGAAATATTACGCGTTCCACCGGCACCGCTGCCACATTCATCAATCACTTCATGCATTGCTTTAATGACGTCTGGATGCTGTCCCATGCCAAGATAGTCGTTTGAGCACCATACCGTAACGGTACTGGATCTTGCGTCATCGGATATGCGATTGGCCTGTGGAAAATGTCCTGCATCGCGCTTCAGGTCGGTAAAATAGCGATAGCGCCCTTCCTGGCGTATCTGGTCTAGCTTACTGCGAAAAAATTTATCATAATCCATGGAGGTAAATTATAGCAGTGTTGGTTTATTGGAGTCTTGATCTATATTAATATTTTACATCAATCTTGATGTCAGTGATATAAAGCCACAATGAAAGTATTTCTCAAATTAACGGTCGCTATTATCGTTTAACATGACTGTCGATAAACCATCCGTCGCAGTTATCGGCGCGGGCATCATCGGCGTCACCAGTGCAGCCTATCTGGTGCGCGAAGGCTACAAGGTGACCCTGTTTGATGATCAGGGTATAGGCGAGAGCACCTCCTCGGGCAACGCAGGTGCATTTGCTTATGTCGACATCTATCCGCTGCCGCAACCCTCAATGCTGTTAAAAGCGCCCAAGTGGTTTTTTGATCCCCTGGGGCCGCTGGCAATCCCGCTCGGTTATTTGCCAAAAATAGCTCCATGGCTGACCGGGTTCCTGTTGGCATGTCGTCCAGGTGAAGTCAAAAAAGGCATCGAGACAATGAGAAGCCTGATGGCATTGAGTCGCTCCCAGGCGTCAGCATTCTGGCTGGACTGGGAGATGTCTGAATATATCGTTCGTCACGGCTCGCTTAGTCTTTATGAATCGGTAAAAGCGTTTGAGGCAGATAAACAAAAATGGCTGGATGCCGGGCAGCAGGACTTTGAGCTTGAATTTTTAAAGGGTGCTGAAATCAGGGCGCTTGAACCTGCGGTTGACTCGCGCTTTTGCCGAGCGGTCAGAGTGCTGGACTGGCCAATGGTGAATGATCCAAAAGTTTATACAAAAGCCATCGGAAAAAAAGTTACGGATGCAGGCGCCAGACTGATTGAGCAAAAGATTGTTCAAATAAGCATCGACAAAGACACTGTAAATCTGGTTGATCAGCAGGGCCTGCAGCATCAATTTCAGAAAGCGGTTATAGCGATGGGTTCATGGTCTAATCTGCTATCCACCCAGCTGGGAGATAAGCTGCCTCTGGATGCTGAGCGCGGCTATAACACGACACTACCTGATTCGAATATCCATATCGATCATATGCTTTTGTTCCCGGAATATGGTTTTGTTGCCTCGCCACTCGCCTGTGGATTAAGAATCGGTGGCGCTA
>JAHEKD010000170.1 GCA_024638545.1 Gammaproteobacteria bacterium | reverse complement strand
CTGGAAAAAAGTTTCGGCATCTGGTCATATGAGTTCAGACAGGAGTATACGCCGAACATGACCGGCATGGATCGCTGGATAGATTTTTCAAAACAAAATTTTATTGGCCGTGAAAGCGTGCTAAAGGCAAGGCAGGCAGATTCACCAGCTAAAGCACTGGTTACTTTAAGCATCGACAGTGATGATGCAGATGCAAGCGGTTATGAACCGGTTTGGAATAATGACAAACGAATCGGCTACGTTACCTCCGGCGGGTATGGACACACGATCGATGCCAGCCTGGCCATGGCACTGGTTGAACCGCAATTTTCGCAGCCGGGAACAGCGCTGACGGTACATATTGTTGGAAAGCAGTGTCATGCACGGGTGATTGAGCCATCGCCGTATGACCCGCAGGGTTTGAATATGCGTGGTTAGGTTTATGTGTCACTAATGTGGCTGCAGCCTGTAAACACAAAAACTAAGCCATTGGGTTTCCAATGGCTTAGTTTTATTCGAAGCTAGTGTATTACCATCATATCATCAAAATCTACAGTACTTGTATGAGCTGATTGACACTACCCCTAGGTTCTCTCTACGGAAGAGATATCAACGTCGTCAATACGACTAATCAGATACTCCAGCCAAAAATCGATATTGTCTATGAGGTTTTATTTTATTTCATAGATAACGAGTTGCAGAATGCTATTCAATCTCGATCATCAGGAAAAGTGAAACCCTATTCAAAGGTTAGCAGAAGCTTGGATTATTGATATTTCATCCGGATAAAATATAAGCGTGGTTTTTTACACCACGCTTAATCACACAGAGGAGATAAACTGCTACAAGGCCTATCAAAAAATATAACATTAATTATATTTAATGTAATCATATATTATATATGGTGTGCTGTCAGTAATTAATAAGGATTATTTTTTACTCGGTCAGGGTCCCCGACATAGTGTCAACGATGCCTGCGGGCCCTTTGGTCGTAAAACCCATACAGGACGCATCCTTTAACCGTCTCGCTACGAAGTCCGGTGAGAAATGCGGGTTAAACCCAAGAATGAACTTAGCCCTGCAATAATGCGACCCTTCGAAAGTATCTGCTCTAAATATTGAAAACATTTATCTTATCCTATGCAGGATGGGTCTGTAGTCAGTTTTAGTTAGCAGGATTTGCCATAGCTGCATTCGTCTGGTGCGGAAACCGGCCGCGCTGCTCAATAAATAGTATTTCCACATTCGAAAAAATTGCTGGTCATATTTATATTTCAATTTGCCCCAGTTTTGGACAAAATTGTTGTACCAGGATATTAGAGTTTTGTCGTAATCCGGGCCAAAGTTGTGAAGATCAACTATTGATAAAATGTTTTCACAGGATTTGGAGATTTGTGCTAATGAGGGTAGCATCAAGTTAGGGAATATATATTTTTCTATCCATGGGTCAGTATGATTTTCTGAAATATTGTTGCCGATTGTTTGCAAGAGACATAGGGCATCTGGCTTTAGACAGTGGTTAACAGTTTTCATGAATTTATGATAATTTTTGCACCCCACGTGTTCAATCATGCCTACAGTTGCAATGGCGTCAAACTGGTTTTGATCGAAAAGTAAATTACGGTAATCCTGTAATCTGAATTCAATTGGTAAATTTTCACATCTCTGTTTTGCTAACTGTAACTGTTGCTTTGATATTGTTATGCCAGTTGCCTTTACGCCATAGTTTTCACAGGCAAACTTAACCAGGCTTCCCCATCCGCAACCAATATCCAGAAAATTCATACCCGGTTTTAAACGCAGTTTGCGACAGATTAAGTCAAGTTTATTAAGTTGTGCCTGCTCGAGCGTCTTTGCTCCATTCCAGTAACCACAGCTATAACTCATGGTTGGGTCCAGCATTAATGTATAAAGTTCATTGCCAATGTCATAGTGTTTCTTTCCAACAATAAACGCTCTGGCTGAAGATTGTCTGTTCAAAAAAGCAGATTTGAGTGAAAGCCAGCGTGCAGACCATGATGACATTATTTTTTCTTCTATATTATTTTGAAAAATTCTCTCGAAAAACTGATCCGGTTTTTCAGCATCCCACCACCTGGCCATAAAAGTTTCACCTAATGCGAGGCTTGCGTCACGCATTATCATTTGATAAAAACGTTTATCAAATACTTGTAAGTCCCAGGCGTTGCTTCCATTTATTTGTATTCCAGCCTGCTGTGATAATTCTCTTACAAGATATTCCGCAGATGTTTTCATAAATTAATCCCCCACCTTAATGAATTAACCGAAATAACCTATAAATCCATAAACATAAAAATTAACTTTTTTAATAGTAAGGTGCATTGATTTTAATCAAATATTAGCGAGATAATACATTTACTTGTTGAGTGTTTTAATTTAAAAATCATTTAAATTGCAATTAACTCCACCTATTAATAGTTTGACATCCGCGTACAAAATTTGGTTCAAATCATGATCAAAACTCAGGCACCTAAGCGTTAAGATTATTAAATAATATGAGTATTTAATATTCAAGAGGTAAGTTAGATTATAAAATTAATTTCATTTATTTTTCTATATACAGTCTTCGGAACTTTTCTTTTAGAACGCATATTTAAGTTTGTTAAGAATCAACCATAATGTAAAATTTAAAATCATCGATCGCAATTCAGATTGAACGTCTTTATTTACTAATATTTTTAAAGTTTTATGCGGTGTTTGTGCTATAGAATAATTGCCGTTATAAGCAGTTAGCTTTCTATAATTAAAATTTAGGTCTCTGGTATTGGGTCTGTTAACAGGTGTCTGGTGTTGAACCGTCAGGGTGTGGTTTTCTGATATAAACCATCGGAAATTAATGGGCATTTAAAAACGGGGTGAATTACATGGATGTTGAAGCATTGCTGCCAGTCTGGCCAGAAACTGAGCTAAACGAAACAGCTTAATTCATGCTAGTATGATTACATTCAAAAATTGGATTGAAATTTTATGTCTAATATAGCTCAAGTAAAAGCTCTTACATACGTTATCTCGTTCGATGAATAGACTAGCCAGAACAGATCCAGTAGGAAATCTGACCGCAGCATATTAGTCGCAGTCAATCTAGCTTTTATTTATGGACATAACCGTAGGCATAATTGCAAATCCGGTTTCGGCCCGTGATATCAGGCGCTTGTTGACGAATGCATCTAGCTTGCAGATTACCGACCGAGCGAATATTGTGTTGCGATTGTTGGCATCACTGGGCTCGATGGGTGTCAACAAGGTATTGATGATGCCTGATAATGGCGGCATCTGCGGTCATGTACAAAGAGGTGTCAAACGGGAAAACAATTACGGTGATACAAGTTGGCCTGCATTGAAATTTCTGGATATGCCGGTTACATCTTCAGTCCAGGACACTGTAAATGCTGTTCGAATGATGGTAGAGGAAAATGTATCAGCGATAATTGTCCTGGGCGGTGACGGCACGCATCGTGCTGTCATCAGCGAATGCCAGACTATTCCGATCGCGGGATTATCCACCGGCACAAACAATGCGTTTCCGGATACTCGGGAGCCCACTGTCACCGGGTTAGCAACCGGTCTGTATGTTACGGGGAAGATTTCAACTGAAAATGCCTGTGTTGCTAATAAAATTCTTGAAATCAAAATTAATGATGAGCATAATGTACACGTTGCTTTGGTTGATGTTGTCATCACAACAGATCGTTATGTCGGAGCCCGAGCATTGTGGCGCACCGAAACATTTACTGAGCTTTATGTGACATTTGGAGAGGCACACAGTGTAGGCATGTCCTCAATCGCGGGTCTGGTGAATCCTGTAGATCGACTCGACCCATACGGGTTACGTGTAGAACTTGGGTCTGAACAGGAATCGATACAAACACTAATGACACCCATAGCCCCGGGCCTCATGAAACGGATTGGAATCAAGCATGTTGAAAAATTATTGCCTGAAAAAACCTGTCTGCCGCAGACAACTGCGGGCTCTATTGCACTTGATGGCGAACGTGAGATTGAATTCAGCGAGCAGGATCGCGTTGAAATAACACTTAAGACAGACGCATTTTACACGATTGATGTGGCGCGTATTATGTTAGATGCAGCAAAAAATCAGTTGTTGTTGTTAACTAAAAACCAGTAAACCTGATATTTAAAACACAGTCGAGGAGGACTTAATCATGGCTAGTAGCAATCCTTTTCCTCTTTCTAAAGAGGAACTCTTGAAAGTTTACAAAACAATGCGATCTATTCGTGAATTCGAAGAGCGCGTGCATCTGGAGTTCGCTAAAGGCGGGATTCCCGGATTTGTACATTTATATGCCGGTGAAGAAGCCAGCGCGGCAGGCATTATGTATCATCTTCGCCCTGATGATCGTATTGCCAGCACGCATCGCGGTCACGGACATTGTATAGCCAAGGGTGTGGATATCCGCGGCATGATGGCGGAAATTTATGGCAAATCCAGCGGCGTATGTGCAGGTAAGGGCGGTTCCATGCACATTGCTGATCTGGATGCGGGTATGATGGGAGCCAACGGAATTCTTGGCGCAGGTGCTCCACTGGTTTGTGGTGCAGCACTGGCTGCAAAATTTCACAAAAATGAGGGTGTAGCGATCAGCTTTGTAGGCGATGGGGCATCCAATCAGGGCATGATGCTTGAGAGTCTGAATCTGGCAACCGTCTGGAATTTACCCGCTATTTTTGTCGTAGAAAATAACGGCTACGCTGAATCAACTTCGGCGGAATGGGCCGTTTCCTGTGACAGTTATGTGGATCGGGCATCCGGGTTTGGCATGCCGGGAATTTCTGTCGATGGTTTTGATTTTTTCGCGGTTTTTGAAGCCGCCGGTGAAGCAATATCCAGAGCTCGTAGCGGTGGTGGACCCAGCCTGATGGAAGTGAAAACGGGTCGATTTTTTGGCCATTTTGAAGGTGACGCACAAACTTACAGAGGTGAAAATGAAGTAGAAAATTTACGAGAACATAAAGACTGCATAAAAATCTACTCGAAAAAAATTCTTGATGCTGGCGTGGTCGAAAAAAGCGAGTTTGATGCAATTGACGCTGAAGTAAACGCATTAATAGATGATGCCGTTGAAAAAGCAGTCGCAGCACCTGAACCGGCCGGATCTGAATTATACACCGATGTATATGTTAATTATTAATACTTTAAAATACATGAAAGAGGAGTGAAAAATGGCGAGAATGCTGAGCTATAAAGATGCAATCAATGAAGCCCTTGATCAGGAAATGGCCCGCGACAGCAGTGTCATTGTCATGGGTGAAGATGTTGTTGGCGGTACAGGCAGCCCGGGTGAGGATGATGCCTGGGGCGGGGTTTTAGGTGTAACCAAAGGTCTGTATGCAAAACATGGCGATCGCATGATGGATACACCGTTAAGTGAGTCAGCCTATATTGGCGCTGCAATTGGCGCGGCCACCTGCGGGATGCGACCTGTTGCCGAATTAATGTTCGTTGATTTTTTTGGTGTCTGCATGGATCAAATCTACAACCAGGCAGCGAAATTTCGGTATATGTTTGGCGGCAAGGCAGAAACCCTGGTGGTAATCCGCTGCATGGTGGGTGCCGGGTTTCGAGCAGCCGCGCAACACTCACAAATGATGACGCCGGTATTTACGCATATTCCAGGGCTTAAAGTCGTCCTTCCATCCAATCCGTATGACGCGAAAGGCCTGCTTATTCAATCGATCCGGGATAATGATCCGGTAATATTTTGCGAGCATAAAATGCTTTATGGCAGCGAATCAGATGTTCCGGAAGAAGCATATGCAATTCCTTTTGGTGAAGCAGATATAGCACGTGAAGGCAATGACGTGACCATCGTTGCGTTGGGGGCCATGGTGGGCAAATCTTTAGAGGCAGCCGAAGAACTTTCCAAGGATGGTATTAGTTGTGAAGTGGTTGATTTGCGAACAACGTCCCCCATGGATGAAGATTCTATCTACGAAAGTGTTGAAAAAACCGGACGGCTGGTAGTTGTTGATGAGTCTCATCCCCGCTGCAGTATTGCATCAGATGTGTCATCT
>JAHEKD010000169.1 GCA_024638545.1 Gammaproteobacteria bacterium | reverse complement strand
CTGCGGGCCCTTGTGCCGGCACATATGCTGATAACATAATGCCGGCCTTTGGTCGTAAAACCCATACAGGACGCATCCTTTAACCGTCTCGCTACGAAGTCCGGTGAGAAATGCGGGCTAGCGTTATATCAGAGCGCACAGCGTAACATTTTATTTATGGATAAAAAAGGCGCTGTGCGTCGCTACAGCTCGACGCAGCGTATAGTTTTATCACAATCTTATTATCAGATTAGGTAAACTTAGGTTCAGTCTTAATTAATGATGGTTGATGCGGATATGAGTCAAGGAAGGTGTCTGTGTGGCAGTATTAAATGGTCCTTTTCTGAACGGCCTCAAGCTGCGTATCACTGCCATTGTTCAATGTGCCGTAAAGCACATGGAGCAGCGTTCGCAACCTATTACCTGGTTGCTAAGCGTGATTTTTACTGGGAAAGTGAAATAAATACGTTACAAGAGTATCAATCCACACCTGAATTTATACGATCATTCTGCGCAGATTGTGGATCCATCGTCCCTAATGACGGTGAGAATGATGAAATAATCTATGTGCCGGCCGGTTCGCATGATGATGGTCCGCAAGTACAGGCGCATATCTTTACGGCCTCGAAAGCATCCTGGCATGAAATTACCGATGGCTTAACGCAGTACGAGGCCTATATGCCCGATGAAAACAGCAGGGTTTATCCCGACAAAGCATTATCGCAGCGTTTAATCGGTATCGTCCGGGGAAGCTGTTTGTGCAATACCGTTCAGTTTCATGTCACCGAGCCATTCAGGATTGTTCACAATTGCCACTGCTCACGCTGCCGCCGTGCCCGCGCTGCCGCATTTACGACCAACGGGTTTACAACAACCCAAGGCGTTGTTTTTATTAAAGGCGAAGCAAGTATCAGATTCTACAAATTACCTGAAGCTAAATACTTCGCTCATGCTTTTTGTGAACACTGCGGCAGTGGTGTTCCGCGCAAGGATCCGGTAAGAGGTATTGCAGTCATCCCCCTGGGTGCGCTTGATGATGATCCTGGAGTTGGCGCTGCGGACCATATTTTTGTTGATCACAAGGCTAAGTGGTATACCATTACCGACGATTTGCCTGCCTTCGCCCAGATGCCTGACTAATAGCCAGTTTGGAGGACTAACTATTGAGCACAGTAAAACTTACCGATAATCCAGAAGCTGACCCGCGTGTTAAGGTCGTCTTCGATGAGATAAGAGCCCTCAGAGGCACTGACTATATTAATAACCTCTGGCTCTACCTTGCATTTGATCCCGCATTGCTTGAAGAGATATGGCAGGGTGTGCGCGATGTGATGACCACGGAAACCCTGATTGATTTCAAGACCAAGGAAATGATTTACGTCGCTGTGTCAATTGCCAATTCCTGTCAATACTGTATACATTCGCACACGGCTGCAGCAAGGTCGCGAGGAATGTCAGATGATGAGCACGCCGAACTTTTACGAATCGTCTCTATGGCGGGAAGAACCAATCACTTGCTGAACGGGCTGAATATACCTGTCGACGATATTTATGACATGGAAAACAGTGAAAACCACCCCTGATTTTAGATCTGTGGGAAAAGCAGAAATTAAATTAACCGGTTAGCTGATGTTGTTAATGCCCGTCTGTATCTGTTTATACCCGACTCCTCTAATCGTAGTGATAGTATTATATGAAACAGAATGATTGGCATAGTGTTTAAAAAATGTGTAAACGTATGAAATAGCCCAATAAAAAAATTAAATCTGGTAAAAACAGGAAATTATGGTTTATTATTAAATTCAAGTAATGTTGTCAGCTTGAATTTACACAGGCAGATTTAATAAATCAGACCAGATCAGCAGAACAGGAGTAACCAAATGTGTGATGCATGTGTTATTGAAAACGTAAAAAATAAAATGATGTCCAGGCGTCATCTTTTCAAGGGTGCAGCCATTGGTATGACTGCAACAGCACTGCCGGGTGTGATAAAACCTGCGCTAGCAGTACAGGACAGTGCATATCATGATTTGACTCATACGCTTGATGAGGATTTTCCCACTTTTTCCGGTGACCAGCAGTTTTTCCGTGAGCAGGTCGTGAATTTCACTGAACATGGCTATAACCTGTACAACCTCAGGATTAATGAGCATATTGGTACACACATGGATGCACCCATCCATTTCTCGGAAGATGGCAACACCGTGGATATGATTCCTGCACAAGATCTTATCGTGCCGCTATGTGTGATCGATATTTCGAGTCGCACAGAAACAGATCCTGATGCGCAGGTCACGCCGGATGACATTAAGCAATGGATAGCGGATTATGGCGATATCCCGGACAACGCCTGCGTTGCCATGTATTGTGGCTGGGAAAAGCATATTGGTACGGACATGTTCCGAAATTCTGACGAAGCTGGTGTTATGCACTTTCCCGGGTTTCATGTGGAGGCCGCAACCATGCTGCTTGAGGACACGACCGCCAAAGGCATGGCTGTTGACACGCTGTCACTCGATTTTGGGCGGTCTGAAGATTTTGCCACACACTATGCCTGGTTGCCTCAGGATCGCTGGGGACTGGAAAATGTGGCAAACCTGGCCAAACTGCCGGCCAGTGGTGCGACAATTATTGTCGGTGCACCAAAGTTTAAAGGGGGAACAGGAGGACAGTGCCGGCTTTTTGCGATTGGATGAGCTGAACTTTCTATGCAAAAAGCTTTATTGACACGAGCGTATGCCGAGCTGTTTTGGACAAAGTCGAAAACAAGTCGCGGGAATCTATCCCTTATGGGGTTTATGCCACGGTCAACACGAATATTGGTTAATAATACGTAAGGATAAGGCATTATGGATCACGAAGGATCTGGGATAAACAGCTTGTTGGTCGACTGTCAAAAACTGATGTCGAGTACCGGCAATTGCAGCTGTGGAATAACTGAGTATGCCCCCAATGTTGAGATCTCGCCACTCAGACCGGAGGTAAAAACCCCGTTTAGTAAATTCTATTTTACCGCATCTATTGACATGTCTGTATAACTGCTGATCAGCGACAAATGCATAATATAAATTTAGAAATATTTAATGAAAGTTTAGCCCGCTGCACAAAGGATCCGGGTTTTATGGATGTTTTTTACGAGAAATTTATATCTGAATCACAGCAGATCAAGAAGCACTTTAAAAATACCGATATGGAAAGACAAAAAAAGATGCTGCTGCACTCACTGGCAAACATGGTGATTGCCTACGAGCGGCCGGAAATTCTATCTGATGTGGCAGTCAAGCATGATGCCCGGCATCTGAATGTCATGCCGGAGTTATACGTAACCTGGCTGGAGTGCCTGATTGAGGCCGCGAAAATTACCGACCCGCTGTTTAATGATGAAGTTGAACGATCCTGGCGTATTGTTATGCAAAATGGTATCGATTACCTGATTAGTCAGCGAAATAGTTAGTACGGTATTCAAGCAATTTCAATCTGCAGCAACGGTTTGCATCCTCCAAATGCAGGCGGCCCGCAGATGAGCAGGTAGAAGTAGCCAGGTGCTTATCTTGAATATCAACTCGCTATAGTCACTGAATATATTTTCAATAGCAACCAGCCAGATTATTTTTAAAAAGTATCGTATAAAACCAACTTGTTAGGATGCCGGGAACATTATCAAGTGTAAACATTTGTCAAGTCGCTGGTGTTACACTATTTCTGCATACATAATGAACAAAATATTTTGTTCATGTTGTGGGCATTTGATGCCATAGACTAATGATATATAGATTAAATCAGCATTAGGGCACACAATATGAGTGAACTATTACATAGAATAACATTTAGAATTTTCTGTAATATTGAAGAAAATAATAAAAAATGAGGTAACGGGAAATGAAAACGAAGACTGCATTATCAGCGCTTGCTTTAAGCTTATGTCTGGCCCAGACCAGCGTTTGTGCAATGCCGGACATTGTGAAAAAAGTCAATATTGAGATCGCGGATCAAGGTAAAAATATCTTTAAAACACGCCACGATGAATTAACGGCGTTGTTGAACTGGGCAGCCTACCTTTCCGGATATAAGACCAACGGTGTTAACCCGAAGCTGGAATTCAGGCCCCAACAGTTTTTTATCGATAATGCCTGCCAGGGCAATCAGAAATGCAAGGTGGTCGGCTGGTATAATGATGAGGGCACCGTGTATATTGATGACAGAATGACTGCACTTGAATCGCGCTTTGCGCGCAGCCTGGTTGTACATGAGTTTGTCCATTACCTGCAGCATATAAGCGGCAATTTCCAGGCTGGTACATGCGAGTCATTTGTACAGCGCGAGCGAGAAGCCTATGCAACTCAGCGCGAGTTCATAATGACTTACGGCGTGGCGCCAACCATGAGTTTTCACCAGCATTCATGTGCAACTGATTTAGCCATAGAAGGTGTCCGGGTGGAATCTTAAATCACTGACAGCCTGCACCTGCGAGTCAATTTTGAGATAGTGACACATGCAGCCTGCAGGCTGTAAATTTAAACAGCTGGATTTCAGATCACGGATATCGCCGATCAATATACAGGTCCGCAGCCTTTTATTGCTAATCTGCACCTGAAACTGCAATACTATATGACTAATACTTAAGCTCCAGCCTGCATTCAGGTGGAATCACGAAGAAATCTTTTAGGCTTCACTTCCTGCTTCAGGCTGTAGAGATTTCCGCTGAATATGATCACTGCACCGATTATAAGCCAGATATCGATCGTTTCTTCATAAAAAACGTAGCCAACCAGTGCCACCAGCGGCACCCGTAAAAAATCGACCGGTTGAATAAACATGACGTCGGCATTTTGAACGGCCTTGGTGATACCGAGGTGTGCGGTCAGCCCGCAAATTCCAGCCAGTACAAACCATATTAAAGAGCCGGCGGTAACGGGTGTCCAGTCAAATGACGCGGGAATTAAACCCAGCGGCGTCTGGATTAAACAAAAATAAAACAATATGGTGGCGGCGTTATCCGTTTTGCTAAGCTGTTTTACAAGGATCATTGACATGGCAAAAAACAGCGCTGAAATAATGACAATCATTGATGCCGACTGAAAAATTGCAGGCCCGGGTTTGAGTATCATCAGCAAGCCTGTGAAGCCGCATGCAAGCGCGACTTTGCGCGCAAACGTCAGGCGCTCCCCTAAAAACAGGCAGGCCAGCAGGGCTGCCCAGGCCGGTGCAGTAAATTCCAGGGCGAAAACTTCTGCCAGCGGAAGCAGGCCAATACCGATCACCCACAGATATTGCCCGGTAAAATGTACAAGATTACGCGCGATCTGTCTGCCTGGAGTAAGGCTGATGTACCAGCTGCGATTTTTTTTTAAAATAAGCAGGCTTAAGAACAGTGTGCCGAGCATGCTGCGTATGCCCAGTATTTGATACGCCGAGTAATCGTAAATTAGTTGACGAACGGCCACGGCCAGGCAGATAAAGGACAGAACCCCAAAAAACATCCAGCAGGCTGCTTTTACGGGGTGATGCCTGGAAAGTTGCATTTTTTGTAAAGCCGGTAGAGATTAATTTGATTCAGTCAATATTCCTTGCGAAATCCTGTTTAGCAACGGGTGAATTTTAGACCTTGAATTCGCAATAAACGGCACAGCTTAGATATAACAGAACTTAAAGGCACGCATGAGATTAATTGTTGTAAAGGCAAATGCGGTGGATCCATCAGCCATTCAGATTCTTTTCCACGGCATCGAGAAAACCATACATGTCCACCAGCTGTTCTGATTCAGGACTGGTGGTTTTACCTTTCAGATCGCCTGTAATGATTCCCTGATCCACTGTATCAATAAGCGAGGTTTTCAGTGCGAGCGAATAATCAACAAGCGCCTGATTTTTTTCACGCTTACCGAGGGTTTCAAGCGCATTGGCAACTGCATAAATCAGTGCAGATGAATTGAAATTAGCTACTTTTCCATCTGTTTCGATGTACTTTAAATACAGGTCATGTGCCGTACCGTGAGGCGCTTCATAAAGCATGGTCCCGTCTTTACTTTCAATAATTGAGCTGGCAGTGGCCAGACTGCCGCCCA
>JAHEKD010000168.1:4885-6050 GCA_024638545.1 Gammaproteobacteria bacterium | reverse complement strand
ACCCTTTCCTGGAATAATCATTACCCTTGGATTGACTAATGCCTTGCCGCATAATTATTTAACAGAACAAGTTTAGATAAAGGCCTGTAAAGTGCGCCTGTTATCGTAATAGAAATATAAACTGCAATAACGGCATTCCAATTGTTAATGTTAGCCGCGGTGTTGAAAGCCAGCGTGGTATCAGATAATTGCTCACCATATCCAATTGTGAGTTCTGCGATGTTGTCAACCAGAGGCTCATTTACGGTCCTGCCGTTTTTGCTGAGATATTGCCTGTATAGCGTGTAGTTGCCTGAATTTTCTCTAATATAGTACTGAATCATTTGAAATGAATAGATCGCTAGATCCGACGGTGATGAACTGCGCTTTAAAAGTATTGAATTCATGCTGCGTGCAATTTCCGAGACGATGCAGTCGGTTATGAAAACAATTCGCTTTGGCGTATTTTTTACGGCTCTGTATGAGAGTGGATTTAACATGTCAGCCCTGGCGATCTGTATAGCGTCGAATGTTTTGCTGAGTTTATCACTCGCAAAATTAGGGGTTTCAGGAAACCAGCTGTTACTTGAATACCCCGAAATCCAGTTAAATTGGGTCGAAACTGAACGGCTCGCGGTTTGCCTGGTCAGCGAATCCAGAACCAGGTTCTTATCCATTGCACACGCGGTTACTGCAGTTGACTTTACATCAGTTTCTATTAATTGTAGCGACTGGCTGAGCAGGTTAATTTGTTTTTCGATTTGCTGAATCTGCAAAATTGACTTTAATGACAGGATATTGACCGTAACGAGAGCAATTACAATGAGCATTGATAATGTCATGGCGACCAATAGTTCGATAAGTGTGTGACCCCTGCAATTCGTGCTCATGCTGGGTTAGCGGCAGCCAGGTATTTGTACAACGCCCTGTTCTACAAGGCACTTTAATAATGGTAACTGTTCATCGACGAAGATTGTCGAGTAGCGAGTGCGCAGATCTATAATGATGGTATCTTGCTGCTGCCGGTTGTCCCAAAGAAATTGGGTCAATGTGATGTTGGCAGCTTGCTGGGCATATTGCCAACCCTTAAATGATCCCAGCGCAAAAATGGAGAGTAGCAGCGCGCCGATGATGATTTCAACTAATGTAAAACCATTGGCAAGGTGTTTTAGATAAATCATGCTTC
>JAHEKD010000168.1:0-4875 GCA_024638545.1 Gammaproteobacteria bacterium | reverse complement strand
ACCACGTAAACTTCCCGTAGTTTGGGAAAAGTTTACCGTGGCCTGTCCCCATTTTGATCATGACCTTGATTCAGCTCATGCAGCGCTTTGCTGAATCTTGATTCTCCATTCACTCGGGCCGCTTTTGTGCACAGACTGGCCGTCACTTGAAACGGCAACCGTGACCGGCATGTCTTCAACTTCGAATTCATGAATAGCTTCCATTCCCAGTTCCTCAAAAGCGACGACGCGTGATGCACGAATCGCTTTTGAAACCAGATATGCAGCGCCACCGACGGCAATTAAATACACAGCCTTATGTTTTTTTATTGATTCGATCGCCTTATCACCACGTTCAGCCTTTCCTACCATGCCGAGTAAACCCGTTTTTTCAAGCATGAAATCAGTAAATTTATCCATACGTGTTGACGTCGTTGGTCCAGCAGGACCCACAGCTTCATCACGCACGGGATCCACGGGGCCTACGTAATAGATAAATCGATTATTGAAATCCACACCCTCTGGTAAGGATTGACCGGAGTTCAATAATTCATGAATCCGCTTGTGTGCAGCATCGCGCCCGGTCAGGAGTTTCCCGGACAATAGCAGGGTTTCGCCGGTTTTCCAGCTTTGGATTTCATCAGCAGTGATTGTGTCCAGATTGACGCGTCTTGAACAGGATCCGGCGTCCCAGCTTATCTGGGGCCAATCTTCAATATTTGGCGCCGGCAATTCGGCGATACCTGAGCCATCCAGTGTAAAGTGCAGGTGGCGTGTTGCAGCACAATTTGGGATCATTGCGACCGGTTTGGACGCCGCATGTGTTGGGTAATCCAGAATTTTGATATCCAGTACAGTTGTCAAGCCGCCCAAACCCTGGGCGCCAATGCCCAGCGCATTGACTTTTTCAAATAGCTCCAGACGCAGTTCTTCGACTTTGTTAGTTGCCCCTTTTGCTATTAACTCCTGTATGTTTATCGGGTCCATGAGAGAACGTTTCGCCAGGAGCATGGCTTTTTCTGCGGTACCGCCGATGCCAATACCAAGTATGCCAGGTGGACACCAGCCTGCGCCCATCGTCGGCACGGTTTTTATTACCCACTCAACAATATCATCACTGGGATTAAGCATTGTGAATTTGGATTTATTCTCTGAACCGCCGCCTTTTGCAGCAACGGTTATATCGAGTTTATCGCCGGCAACCATTTTTGTATGAATTACAGCAGGCGTGTTGTCCCTGGTGTTGATGCGCCTGCCAGCGGGGTCAGATAATATAGATGCGCGCAGGACGTTGTCTGGATTCAAATAGGCTTTGCGTACACCTTCGTTTATCATCTGCTCAAGCGTCATGTCAGCGTGCCACCGTAAATCCATACCCACTTCGACAAATACCGTAACGATGCCGGTATCCTGACAGATAGGCCTTTTGCCTTCTGCGCACATGCGGGAGTTCACCAGAATTTGCGCCATCGCGTCTTTTGCTGCATTCGACTGTTCCAGCAGATAGGCCTGGTGCAGCGATTGGATATAGTCTTTGGGGTGATAATATGAGATATATTGCAAGGCATCTGCAACACTCTGTATTAAGTCATTTTGCTTAATTATGTTCATGAGCTGTGATACGTAAACGTGATAGCTGAGTTTAACAAATATTAGATGCACAGCAATAACAAGGGATGCTGATAATATCCAAATTGATGGTCAGTCATTCCGCGGACACGATACTTAATTCGTGAATTAAGTATTGTGTCCGCGGAATTATGGGAATAAACAAACAGATGAGTTGAAATCACCCATGACAATTGCTAAATTTAGCGAATAATTTGAAGAATATTGGATCAAAGGAAGGTGCAGTTATCTGGCTGGGAGAAATTAGCCTTAGACGCAGTTTCTATGTAAGTGTGGTGCAAAACTTGAGATAAAAATCATGCCATGGCATGATCGTCGCAGTTTAATTTTTTATTAACCCAAATTTAACTAAGGTTAACAGAGTTTCACATGTAAATCATTGAATTCATGGGTTGTATTTGTTAAATTTGCCTATGTCGTAACTAATATAAATTTAAGGGAAAACAAATGGTTAAATATAATACTCTTATCGCCGTGTGCGCATTTTTTGGTGCATTTTCATTTTCAGTCTGGGCTCAGAGTTCAAATGAGGAGGGTATGGGTGTTGTAACCGGATCAGAAACCGGTACCTATATCAAGTTTGGTCAGGATATGGCGGAGATGGCCAAACGCGAGGGCTTGAATCTCATTATTAAAGAATCGGAGGGCTCATTGTCGAATATTGAGAGAATGGACAGTCGTGAAAATGCGGGAGTTGGAATTGTCCAATCAGATGTGTTGGGTTTTTTATCGCGCTCAAGCAACCCTAAAATGAAACGAACTGCAAACCGATTACGTCTGGTTTTTCCACTTTACAATGAAGAAGTCCATCTATACGCAAATAAACAGATTCAGAGTATTACAGATTTAGAAGGTAAAAGAGTGGTTGTTGGCTCCTCGGGAAGCGGTAACTGGTTAACGTCCAAGAATTTACTCAACATTATGGGTGTCACGCCATCAGAGGAATTGCAGCTGAATCCTGTGGATGGCGCAAAAGAGATTCTGCTGGGTAATGCCGATGCGATGTTCTATGTTGCCGGTAAACCAGTGAAATTGTTCAAAAACCTCGAAAAAGTATTTGCAAACGAAGAATTTAAAGAATTGGCTGACAATGTACACATGGTGCCGTTAACCGATGAGAAGATGCTTCAGGAGTACGTCGCTGCTGAATTAACGAATGAAGACTACAGCTGGCTGCAGGCAAATGTACCGACTATAGCCGTCAAAGCGATGTTGATCGGATTTGACTTTTCATCTGAGCGAAATTCATATTACAGAAAGCGTTGTAATGAGTTTCAAATATTAGGTAAAGCAATTCGTGATAATATCGAGGAGCTTCGTGCAGAAGGCCACCCGAAATGGAATCAGGTTAACCTTGACGAAGAGGTTGGTTTATGGGAACGCGATACCTGTTCAGCCGTGGTGCCGGAGCCTGAGCCGGAACCAAAACCAACCACCAGATCTGAAGGTAGTGAATTAAATAAGATACTCGAACAGTGTATCTTAACCGGTGAATGTTAGCCCATTAAACGTTCGCTAGCTTATTCCGGCCGTTATCAAATGGCTATAAATAGCGTAAAGGTTGCTGATGATCAAAACTATCAGCAGCCTTTTTCTACATTTGACTTATTCGCTTTTCAATTTCTGCCCTGATGAATCTCGGATCCCCGGAATTTTCGTGGCTGATACGCAATAAAGGGTGCTTTCGTCTCAGCAGCTTGTTGACAAATTTATCGCGTTTTTTTCTATCTTTTCGTTGATGCGATTTATCATCAAGCTCAATTACGAGCAAGATTTTACAGTCGCGATCAGTAATTACATAATCCATTCGCTTTGCCCAGATCATTCTCGCTGAGCGCAGATCTGCTGGTTTTAATAATGAAATTAATGATGTTTGACAGTGAATGTAATATTGCTTTGGAAGCAGGCTTAGGAGTAACTTGAAAAATTTCTGCTCACTGCGACTGCATATATGGTCTTTTTTCTCGTAGTAAAAACGATGCCTGTATAGCAAATTTATAGTTAAAATCAATACCACAGCAATCAGTATTTCCCACCGATACTCATTAAATGTGGTTACCGCGAGACTCTTGACAGATTCAATGTCCATGTACTTTAAAAATCCCTTATCATTAGACGTAACTGTTACAGACGTAATATGTAAATGACACCTGAGCGTTATTTCAAAATTAAGGCGGTGCTGGATAAACGTCAGCCAGATCTAACTGTGCTCATGGAAAATGTCAACAAAACACACAACCTGGCGGCTATTGTACGCTCCTGTGATGCAGTAGGTGTTCTGAATGCACATGCAGTTTCAAGGTATGAAAGTATACGAATACGGCAGAAAGCAGCAAGCGGCAGCAGTAAATGGGTAGGGCTTAAACTACATTCGACAGTGGATTCAGCAATTCGGGAATTAAAATCGGCGGGACATCAGATTATTGCACTCCATGTTGATCCTAAAGCAACTGATTACAGGTACATTAATTACTGCAAGCCGACGGTTTTACTTATTGGTGAAGAGCTTGAAGGATTAACAGAGCAGGCAATCAGGCGGTCAGATGCATGTATAAAAATTCCAATGCTAGGCATGGTTCAGTCACTGAATGTATCTGTCGCAACGGCTTTAGCACTTTATCAGGCCATGGCCCAGCGTCAGTCTGCCGGGCTTTATGACCGTTGCCGTATTGAAGAGCAGGCCTACCAGAGACTGTTTTTTGAATGGGCTTATCCTCGAATTGCGAGAATACTCAAGCTGCGTGGACAGGTTTATCCGGTAGTTGAGGCGCCAATATGATAATCTGAATTTATCACCCGGCAGGTTTGCAGCATTTTCAGACTATGGCATCTGAATTTTTCCACCGCCGGCGTTGGCCAGACCGCTGATCATTCCGGTCGGGTCAGAACCCGGTGTAACAATTGATGAGGCGGCCTGTCGCTGCAGTTCCTTGATTTCTCTGGCGGTTTCTTCGAGTGCGTCTTTTGATGCATCGGCAAAGTTTTCAACGGCATCCCTGAGACTGGATGCATTTAAATCAAACGAAATCGGCAGTGCCCCTGCAGGTGTCATAACCTGTGCAGAACCGATGTAGATCGTCTCTCGTGATGAATCTTCAGAACCATCAATCGTGATGGGTGTCAGTACTCGTATCGTTCCTACACGGCGATCAGTGATTGTTTCATCGCGGTATAAATCATCTGAGTCCATCTTAATTTCGTTGTCGCTTTGTGTCATTTTAAATACCTGTTTGTGTTTAGTCCTTGAACATCATAGATAGGATTAAT
>JAHEKD010000167.1 GCA_024638545.1 Gammaproteobacteria bacterium | reverse complement strand
CACCAGTCGCTCTGCGGCGGCGGTTGCAGCGGCTGCATCAATGCAGGTGCTGTCCGCACGTACGGACACAACTTTCTTGCCTCCCAGAAAAATTCCGCTATCAGAAACTTCCTGGATTGCGAGCTCACCGCCTTTTGCCATGGGTGCAACCAGCGACTCCGTCGGTCCGGTAAAGCCCTGCAGCATTCCAATTTTGACCTCATCCTGGGCAACTGCGCCTGATGTGAACACTGCTGTAATTGCAGCTACAAATACTAATCTATTCATAATATCCTCTGCTAAAAGTAATTATTAAAAATTCTTAAAAACAGCCATCGCGGTGACAAGAGCATAAATCAGCGCGCTTCATATTCGACCCACGATGATGTTTAGTAGGGTAATTCTAGCCTGAGCGGGAAAACTAAGCAAACAGGGCAGAATAGCGGTGCCCGTGCCCTTATTTTCGACAATGCCTGAAATTAAAGTGTGCTAATTAATCATAAAGTCGTTAAACTACAACACCCGTTTAAATAGTAAAAACTTAAGCGCGGAATTTTATTCACGGCGGCGTCTGGCTTTATTAAGCTTTCACCCGGCACTAGTCTACAATTACCCTAATCGGAATTTAACCATGAAAACCAAAATGGTAACCGCGTTTGACCAACTGGCGCTTAACGATCCAATATTATCTGCGCTCAGGGACGTGGGTTACGAAACGCCGACACCCATTCAGGCACAAACAATTCCGTTATTACTTGAAGGTAAAGATATCCTCGGTCAGGCGCAAACTGGCACCGGTAAAACGGCAGCTTTTGCCCTGCCCTTATTATCCAATCTGGACCTGAAACAAAAGGAAATTCAAATCCTGGTGCTTGCACCCACGCGTGAACTTGCTATTCAGGTTGCTGAAGCCTTTAAAACCTACGCTTCCAGATTGAAAGGTTTCCACGTTTTACCCATTTACGGTGGACAGGATTATCGAACTCAAATCAGCGCTCTGAAGCGTGGTGTGCATGTCATAGTGGGTACGCCGGGACGTGTGATGGATCACATGCGCCGGGGTACGCTTAAACTCCATAAATTAAGGGCAATGGTTCTGGATGAGGCTGATGAGATGTTGCGCATGGGATTTATTGACGATGTCGAGTGGATTCTGGAGCAGACGCCGGAAAAACGTCAAACAGCCCTGTTCTCGGCAACCATGCCGAGGCCGATACGTCACATCGCCCAGAATCACTTGAATTCACCTGAAGAAGTCATTATCAAAGTAAGGACGGCAACTGCGGACACCATCCGCCAGCGCTACTGGCCTGTCAGCGGTTTTGCTCACAAACTGGATGCCTTGACACGCATACTTGAATCTGAAATCTTCGATGCGGTACTTGTTTTTGTACGGACTAAAACAGCGACGGTTGAGCTGGCTGAAAAACTTGAGGCCAGGGGATATGCAGCCGCACCGCTTAACGGTGACATACAGCAACGTCAGCGTGAACGCACTGTAGAGGACCTGAAGAAGAAAAAACTTGAAATCGTTGTTGCAACAGACGTCGCGGCCAGGGGCTTGGATGTAGAGCAAATAAGCCATGTCATTAATTTTGATATTCCCCATGATGCTGAATCCTACATACATCGGATTGGCCGAACGGGCCGCGCAGGTAGAGCAGGTGATGCGGTCCTGTTTGTGGCACCCAGAGAGAGGCGATTACTGCACTCAATTGAAAGGGCCACTAACAGCAAGATTGAGCTGATGGAGCAACCCTCTACTAAAACCATCAATGCAAGACGTATCACCAATTTCAATAAGAGTATATCCGAAACACTCAAGCGTAAAGAGCTGGGATTTTATGCACAACTGATTGAACAATATCGCCAGGAGCATGATGTCCCTACGTTAAATATTGCCGCTGCACTCGCTATACTGGCACAGGGAGACGCGCCGCTGCTACTTAAAGAACGACCCGGTCCTCGCCGCGAGAATTTCGGCCATTCACAACGCAATAAAGCTGCGGAATTTTCAGCAAAGCATTCGCCTCATGAACGCATACCTGCAAGGGAGAAAACATCTCTGCCTGATCACCAGATGGAGCGTTATCGTATCGAAGTCGGGCATAATCACGACGTAAAACCTGGAAATATTGTCGGTGCAATCGCTAATGAAGCTGATATTGATTCAAAATATATCGGTCAGATCAGTATCTATGATGATCATTCGCTTGTGGACCTGCCTGAAGGCATGCCCAAAGCACTTTTCAGGTCGCTAAAAAAGGTATGGGTCTCAGGACAGCAATTGAAAATTTCCAGGTTAGGGAAAAAGGCTTGCTTTGATAAATCCCACAAAAGTGAGTACCGTAAAACCAATCGAGTAAATCATCAAAAAACAACAATGAGTGCTAAAAAAACGCGCCACGGGCACAGCCCAGCCCGGTAAACTGAAAAAGTAACTACTGCGGTATTGATAACAAAAGCTTGCAGACATATCTGACCGACTCTAACCCGCATTTCTCACCGGACTTCGTAGCGAGACGGTTAAAGGATGCGGCCTGTATGGGTTTGACGACCAAAGGCCGGCATTATGTTATCAGCATATGTGCCGGCACAAGGGCCCGCAGGCATCGTTGACACTATGTCGAGGACCCTGACCGAGTAAAATGCCCACAGGGCGTGGCAAGGCACCGTCGCAGTAGTAGGGTGGTGAGAAATCCGGGGGCGGCGAAAAACCAAACCGGCAGGGTGTCGTTGCTCTGCGTCTGTATTTTTTAACATCACGCCTTGATTCATAACACACGCCCTGACAATCGGTGCGCCTGGTGAGAAACCCGGTTTAAAGACACGCTTCAGAACGGGGCTGATGTTGAAACAAATTACAAGCTAAAATCAGTCACAGGTTGTGTTGTTGCTCAAATCCAAATTGTCGCCGACCGCGATTCGCTGCGGTCCGAGGTAAATCGGCACATCGACGTTGGTTGTTGAAATACAGGTATTACTCTGATCCTCTACCGTAAACCTGAGACCATCCAACCAGGGAGCGTTGACGTTCAGGCGCATATCCAAGCTGTTCGGCAGTACAGCAAAATCATCATCGGGCTCAATGCTTAAAGGCACAATATTGTTCAGCGATAGATCCGACACGACATCAAGATCAACGACCAGCGGCCCGCCATCACCATTGCCGTCACCTGCGACCACATTGACTACCCACTCATTTGATGCGCTCTCCCAGATAAATATTCCAGTATCCGCTGAGCGGTCTATCGACGGCGGCCCCATGGTTTTAATGCTTGCCGGATCACACTGACCCAATGTGTTTAAATCGAAGGCTGGCGGCATCAGAACTCGATCTGGCCCAAGATAGATGGGCACATCTGCATTAAGCATTGAAACACAAGTATCAGACTGATCGTTCATGGTAAATTTGACACCATCGACCCAGGGAGCGCTAACGTTAAAACTTAGGTCCAGGCTGTTTGATAACTGGATGAAAAGGTCACTGGATTCAATGCTGATGGGCAGAACATTGGTTAATGGCAGATTCGATAACACATCAAACTCAACGACACGCGGCAGATCACCTGAAACAACATTTATAGTCCAGTTATTTTTTGCATTTTCCCAGATAAAGAGCCCGACATCCGTTAATCGGTCAATAGATGGTCTGCCTGCCGTATTGATGCCTACATTATCGGCATTGATAGACAGCCGATATTCGCCGGCATTGGCATAACCGCCAAAACCCGTTGCCCAATTCGTGTCGGGTGAATTTGGTGAAATCTGCAGTGCATACGTACCCGCTCCGAGTTTACCGGAATATTCAAAGACGTTGGTTAATGGCGATAAGGGCACATTGTCAGAAGAATCCATACTGCTTATATTGGATTCAACACCACCACTGGCATTGAGTTTAACCATTAACACATTCATGGCAAGATTGGCGGCACGTGCTTCATCTTCATTACCCAGCAGTGTCGCCACCTCGATGTCCACATCGCCAGGCGCGCTGAGAGTGAATTTATAGGTGTCAGTATCACCATAGCCAATCAATCTCTTGCCGCTGTCGATAGGTAGGTCAAGTGATGTTGAACTGGCAAAGCCATTGCCGGCATCGTCAGAAATTAAACCGAGTTTTGCAGTCACTTTGGCAATATCATCTTCAGGCTGATTGGCGCCCGGGTATTCCCCTTTGCTCCACTGCACATAGGGTTTGCCAAACGGTGCGCCCATAATTGGCCCCCATAGACCATGACCTATATAGTAACTCTGTGCGTCAATGCCATCATGCTCCAGGCCCATTTGATGTCCGGCCTCATGGGAAATCGTCATGCCCATACTTGTATCGGTTAAATTCCAGGCCCAGGCCACTTTATAATATTCACTGTCGTCATCAAAAATATTTACCAGCGCCACTCCGCCATGTGGGCTGTAGTACCAGCTGCGGGTGGTTGTGATGATCATTTGTGAGCGATTAGTTACAGCGGCGGCTTCATAGACTGAGCGACTGGTAGTGATATTGATATCAAAGGGGGCAAAGTCTTCAACCACCTCACGCCACGCCAACCACATGCTGTAACGCTCAGAACTTGAAAAACTGCCGGGATCACCATCTCGATCAAATGCTGTGTAATTGATAGGTGCGTTGCTGGTGTAGTTTGCGTTCCAGTAGGAGTCCGTTAAAGTGCCTCCCCAGTAATCGAGATAAAGCACATTAGCCGAACCCGGACGGCTTTGAAGATTATTCAATGTGCTGATATCCGGAATCTGTGCCTGGACCTGACGCGAGCGCTGAGCAATACCATTTAAAGGATCTGTTTTTGGAAATTTAACGCAATAATAATCATTGTTGTCCTGCAGGCGGAGCTGGCCATCACCGCTGGTATTAATATCCGCCACGTAAATATAATCATCAGTGACGTCATGCACCATCATTTGGGTCACGGCGTTGTTGTTGAATGTCAATTCAACAGATCCCGCATTGTTATCGAACGAGATAATCGTTCGTCGAACACCTGCGGCGGCGCCAGACGATGGACCAGTGCCAGTGGACCTGACAGAATTTTTTCTTGATGTAATTACCCGGCCGGTGACAAGCTTGCCGCCCGGAAGCGGCACATCCACGACTACGCCCTGAGCCAGATTGGCCATTGACAGGTTATCGAAATGGACCTGCCCTACCGAACCGTTGATCTGTTCAGCCCCGGCACCCGGCTGGACAATATCGCGTTTAATGATTAGCGAGTATAATGACTGCGAGGAATAAACAGGCATGGTTGCAAACGCAGCACAAACACCTAACGCAGTTGCCATTAAATAGCGATATTTTCCTTCAAATTTGAAACTTAAACTCCGTGTCAAAATATTTAACATTAATAAATACTCCTATAAACACCTACTTTTCAGGTTACCCTTGTCACATTACCATGCTTTGTATCACCAGTATCTGTCTATATACAGAATGCAATAAATTTTGAGAGTCTTTTTGTTATGTTCAGTATTATTAATCAGCTATGTTAAATATATTAAGATTAAATATATTTAAGACATGATTGAAATGAAAGGCGACTATAGGCCGCCTTTTTAAAATTATAATTCAAATTTCAGTCAACTAGTTAATTTTATAACCTGGAATATCTTTGTGGTGCAAAATATTTGCCCAATTCCTTGCCTTAAGCATCAATGTACCTGATCTGGTAATACGTAAGCTACAGTCCACACGCTTACTGCTGGTTTGAACACAGTTAAAATTCGAGACGCCAGCAGTATTGCCGTATCGAATAGAGACACCGAATTTTGAAAGTCCCTTGGTGTCTGTCACAATGATCTTAGTGTCTGTAATTGTGCTCGAACTCACTTTTGTGGGGGCGTTCACCGTTATTCTTGGCTTGTCCCCGAATCCGGTATAATTTGATCCGGATATCTGATAACCACTCTTACCGGCATATGAAACATTCCCTGCCTGATCCGTTGCCTTCAGTTTCAAGTCACCCGAACTGCTAATTCGAACAGCGCAGTCTACCCGTTTCGAGCTGGTCTGGACACAGTTAAAATTTGAAACACCCGCTGTAGTATTACTGTGCACAACCACTT
>JAHEKD010000166.1 GCA_024638545.1 Gammaproteobacteria bacterium | reverse complement strand
ACTGCTATCCGGTGCTTTTGCCGGCAATGGGCAAAGGTTCGCAGCTCAAGGCGCTAACTTCAGTGTTCGATATCGAAAAAATAATCGGCAACCTCGACGGACTATTTCTGCCTGGCAGTGTTTCCAATCTTAACCCGGTCCTCTATGGAAAAAGGCAGGAAACGCCGGATCTGCCGGTCGATCACCAGCGTGACAACACAACATTGAAAATGATTAAGTCTGCAGTGGATCAGGGAGTCCCTCTACTGGCCGTGTGCCGGGGATTTCAGGAACTTAACGTTGCTTTTGGAGGCACCATCCACCAAAAGGTTCATGAAATATCAGGCCATATGGACCATCGTGAAGACGCCTCGCTGGCAAAAGAAAAACAGTACGAGCACGCGCATGAAATACATATAACAAAGAACGGCCTGCTGCATAAAATTTGGGGAAGCACGATAGCGCGTGTAAATTCCCTGCATGGCCAGGGAATAGATAAAATAGGTGAGGGCCTGATCGTTGAGGCACGTTCGCCGGATCTGTTGATCGAAGCAGTTAGTTTGAATAAGGCCAAAAATTTTGCACTTGGTGTGCAGTGGCATCCTGAGTGGGGTTTTTGGCAAGACAAACTGTCGAAGGCTATTATTGGTGCATTTGCAAAGGCTGTAAAAGCCCATTTTAGTAATCATCGCACATGAAACTGATGAAGATGAAACTAGCCTGGCCTTATGACGCTAAAAATTTACGCGCCATATCTGCAATTGGACGATGACAGTAGGTATTACCAAGAACGGCCTGCGTAACTGAATGTTCAACCCCGATTTCTTAATATTAGACCTGATTTCCAGTCAGGATGAATTATCATTGTAGTCGTCGATTAACAACATCCAGTTTGTACAGCGGCTGACAAGAATGCAAAAGTTAAGTCAGCGTCAATCAGCTGGCTTATTTTGAGAAATTGATTACTGCAGGTAACATGTCAACTGACCAGGATTTAATTAAGAGCACACCACTGTGTGCCGGTTAGCATGCGCCGGGTGAATGGCGAGTGCACAGTCCCTGCTGGAAGGTGTGGCCAATGGAACATCCAAAGCGGGATGATATTGAAGCGGTAGAGCGAAATCGTGCCGACGTCGCCACACAAATGGCACGCGGATGAAATATCGACGAGACTCTCCGGATTCATGGTTTTGACCAGGATCAGGTTCGAGAGCAACGCGAGTCCCGGGATCTATACCGCGATTGTCGCCCGGGTCTGTACAGGGTAATCTGATGGTCGGGTAACGTGAATAGTTTTACTGCATTCTGAATGAAATGAGGTATTGTCGATTATCAAAACACGATTGCTAGCGCTGATTTTATTCAGCGCCATCCTGTCGCAGCTTCATGCTGCAGATATCATCCTGACCAACGGCAAAATCTATACCGTGAACGCTGCACAGCCATGGGCTGAAGCGATGGTTGTTCTTGATGGTGTGATTGAGTATGTAGGCACAAGTGAACAAGCGCGGAATTACCTGAACGCTGAAACAGAACTTGTAGATCTTGAAGGTAAACTGGTTCTTCCAGGTTTTCACGATGTGCATATGCATCCTTTGGTGTCTTATGCAAGTTTTCAGCGTGTTTGTGATATCAGGGGAGGTCACACGTTAAAATTACATTTGAAACGATTAAAGGACTGTGCGGCCGAACAAAAACATGAGAACTGGTTCCTAGGCTGGGGACACTGGGCTGGTGACATTATTGATTCGAAAACCATGCCAAAACTATTGCTGGATGAACAGGTCACCGACAAGCCAGCGGTAATCTTTGCGTTAACCTCACATTCTAATTGGGTCAATTCGGCCGCCTTAAGGAAAATCGGCTGGGATTCGAGCACACCAAACCCGCCAGGTGGTGTCATCGTAAAAAATAAAAAAACCGGCGAACCCACAGGCATTTTATTTGATACCGCGGCCGACATTATCAATGATCTTATTTATCTGCCCACAGATCAAGCTTTGGAAGCGGCCTACTACGGTTTGGACGAAGTGATGCGGGAAATTTCCAGAAACGGAATTACTTCTATTGCCGCTGCACGGGTATTATGGAAAAGAAAACATCTTGATGTCTGGTCAAAGGCGGAGCAGGACGGCATTCTCAGGGCTCGAACTGTTCTGGACCTTTGGGTCTATCCACAGGATGATGATTCACAGATTGAAACACTTAAATCTTTCTATCGTAATGATGAAGGCAGCCTGCTTCGAGTTACCGGAATTAAAACCTACGCCGACGGGCTTATTGGCAACACAACTGCAGCTATGAAACAGCCCTATGATATAGATTATGGCATGCTGCAGGATAATCTGGGGCTGAACTATCTGGATGAGATTCGATTGACGAAATTCGTGACTGAGCTCGAAAGGCAGGGATTTAATTTTATGATACATGCGCTTGGTGATCGTGCTGTCCATGAAAGTCTGAATGCCGTTGAATCCGCAATAAAGATAAATGGCGATGATATTGACCGGCGTCATCGTATCACGCATGTTGACTTGATAGATAATGTGGACTTACCTCGGTTTAAGGAACTGGGCGTCATTGCTGATTTTCAGCTTGCGGCTGATTGGACACATCCACGCGAATACAAAAACGATGCATTCATCTATATTAAAGACCGCGTTAAATATGCCTATAGAATTAAGGATGTATTCGATTCCGGGGCGACGCTCACATTGAGCAGTGATTTTGACGTCAGCACAATGAATCCTCTGGTCGGCATTCAAAATTCAATTACACGGGAAGAGCAAAGCCTTCCATCGCTTGATGAGGCGATCAGAGCGTATACTCTAAATGGTGCTTACGCGCTGCATCAGGATGATATCACCGGTTCACTTGAAGTGGGTAAGTATGCAGATCTGATTGTTCTTGACAAAAATATTTTTGAACTCCCTGAAAATCAGATTACATCTGCCCGGGTTCTGTTGACATTGCTGGCAGGTAAAAAAATGTATGCGCATTCAAGCTGGCGCTGACAACCTGTATTGGCATCTAATCAAACATTCGCTCCTGGTGGGCTATTAATGACCTGCCTATTGTTCATCCCCTGCATTTTGCCGATCTTAACCCGCATTTCTCACCACCCTACTACTGCGACGGTCCCTTGCCACGCCCTGTGGGCATTTTACCCGGTCAGGGTTCTCGACATAGTGTCAACGATGCCTGCGGGCCCTTGGGTCGTAAAACCCATACAGGACGCATCTTTTAACCGTCTCGCTACGAAGTCCGGTGAGAAATGCGGGCTTAATGGCCGTTGGCGGGACGTGCTTTCTTAAGATGAAAACGCCAAGTATGGGCAATGTGCTGCTAAAGAACTCGATGGTGATTGTGCCTGCTGCTGGCTGGCGAGCTGTCAGCTTTAAATCTCTTTAAATGCCCCTGTAAGACCAATCATGTGGTGAGGGCGATGATAATCTTGACTGTTTTTGTTTACTACTCGATCACCCCCCCTGGAGGGGGGGAAGCTCTCAATTAAATCCAGATATCAGAAGTACAATCACCACCTGGGTAGCGCATTTCATGACAACGTGACGGGCCATTTGGTTCTTTCCCGAAATCCACGAAGAAATCAGGGTTAATGCTCATGCCGCCGTTTTCTGTGTCACAGTCAACTTGAATCATGCAGGCACCTGTTTCTTTCATTTTTGGATAGAATTGATTATCCCATGTAGAAAACAGGGACGTGGTTACATAAAGACGCTTGCCGTCTAGTGACATTTGAATCATTTGCGGTGCTCCGGCGATTTCATGACCATTCACTTCCGGGGCTTTATCCAGTAGTCCGCCCAACCAGACCTGGCCAGTCATTTTTGGCTTGGATGGATCAGATATATCGTACTGTCTCAGATCACCATGCAGCCAGTTGGCAAAGTAAAGATACTTATCATCCATCGAAATCAGGATGTCGGTGATTAAACTGGGTACCGGGAATGGCCAGCCTTCGAGTTCGACCGGATCAATATCAATCACTTTCTCGACCTCCCAGCCGGCTCCGTTTTTATGCCAGTGAAACACATTTGATGACAGAGTTGCAGCCACGTATCCATGCGTTGAATCCGGATTATGATGAAAACGCACTTCCAGCGGAATCATTCCTTCTTCACCCAAATCAACTGACTTATTGATACGTTTGCCTTTAAAGTCCCAAAAATGAATGGAATGCCCGTATTTACCAGCCTGCACATCTTCGATATCAAAGCCAGGCATAAACGTATTCGGCGCACCCCACTCAGATGACACCATCACGTTATGGCGCGGTTGATACCAGAAGTCATAGTTAAAATTCATTCCGGTGATATCATTTTCCCAGCGACCCTGAACTTCAAGGTTCTCATTTACATGAAGAAAACCGCCTGGTCCTTCTCCGTTAGCCTTGCCCAGCATTGAGATAATTATATCTGAACCCAGGCAATGAACGGTGTGCGGGCCTGACAAATCAGTTTTAGCCTTTATTTCATCACCTTCAATGACTTTATGCAGACGCGGTGCTCTCGGGTCGGTAGCCGTATCAATAAAATGCAATCTTGATGAACGAACACCCGGCAGAATCAAATACTGCCGTGTTTTGTTCGAATCATGGTGACAGGACGAACACGCATTCCAGCCGGAATGATGGAGTTCATCGCCAATATTTGGCATTTCCAAACGATGTATCACCTGGGAGTAAGTTGGACTTTCAGGGTCGACATCCACGGTGGCAAGATAATCCGGCTTTTGGACACCTGTCCCGGTATAAAGTGCAACCGTGTAAAGCAGTTTCTCTTTTTCAGCTTGTATAGCTTCTTGAGGGGAAGCATAGCCCGGGCCACAACATGTTTTTCCATTACTATTTTCAGACATAATCTTGCTCCTTTGTGATATTAGTCTTGTAAGTTAAATTTTAATAAGTTTACTGGGTTTTGTGATGCTTATTTTCCTTGCGTATCAGCGTTGTCAATTCGTTTGTGTATTCAGCTAATAGTTTTAATGTAATTCTTGCCTGAGCTAAATTACGTGCTGCAATGGCATCGGCCAGCTCAGTATGTAGTTCACTTATACAGGTTCTTTCACGCAGTTTATAAGTCACCATATTCATCAGGGGCTGTACTGCTTCAACTACGCCAACCATCTGAAAAGACAATACCGGGTTACATGCACATTCAACCAGCGCACGATGAAAGCGAACATCTGATGCACAAAATTCCTCATCACTGAGTGAACTGTCTTTTTGGCGTTCGATTTCACTGTACATCGTGGAGATTTGTACATCATCACCGCGTTTACAAGCCAGGGGTAAACAGGCCATCTCAAGAGTGTAGCGGGCTTCAGCAACAGTTTCGAATGGAATTTCATTCATGCCCAATAGCAGCGTTGCCGTGGTAAACAGCGAGTCATGCGCTTCAGACCAGCTCAATCGATTTATAAATATACCGCCACCTGACCCACGGCGTGAGCGAATTAAATTTTGTGCAGCTAAACGTTTTAGTGCCTCTCTTACGGTAGGGCGTGAGACCCCATAGCGTTTGGCAAGTTCATTCTCACTGGGCAAGCGCTCATCAACAACTAGCTGACCGCTAATAATCGCAGTACGAATTGCATCTGCTATCTGCTTTGACATACCGTCCTTGTTAATGGGAGCGTAGTTAATAGCCATAAAAAATGAATATGAATTTATTTAGCATTAAATTACAAGCTGCTTTGAATAGTGTCAAGTATAAAACATTTAAATGTTTGACATTAATATATTATTAGTTATATGATCACCCGTTCATTTATGGGGCTGCACGCAAGCCGTGCTAACTGGGATAATGTTATTTGCAAATACACTAATTCTAAGGTCCGGTCTGTGGTTGATGTTTTTTGGTACCATTTTATGTGCCTGGTGGATGATATATTCCATGGCGTCGCAGATGAGTTTGAATTGGTACGGAGCCCGTGTCGAAAAAATAGGCGTGGATGTTATCTCTCCGATGGATAGCTTCGGCATTCTGTTTCCCATGTGGGCTGTCATGATGATTGCAATGATGGGGCCAACATTCGTTGTTACAATGAAAGCATATGAGGATTTGATCG